>CAIRBD010000810.1 GCA_903876745.1 uncultured Gemmatimonadota bacterium | reverse complement strand
CCGGCCGAAGTGTCCCTGCACGGGCACCCGCACGCGCGCAGGATCGATCGTGACGGCCGGATGCACGCCGTAGAAGTCCACGACGGCACGGATCACGTCGGGAAACTCCTGCCCCGCATACAGCGCGAGCTGCCCACCCATGCAAAAGCCGAGGGCCCCCACGACCTTCGGCGCCACGGAGTCGTGCGCGACCAGATACGACGCCGCGCCCCGAAGGTCCTTTCCCGTCTCGGCGATATTCAGCGCCATGAGCAGTTTGCCCGCTTCGTCCGGGCTCTTCGCCTGCTCGCCGTGGTAGAGGTCTGGCGCAAGCGCCACAAAGCCGGCGGCGGCGAACCGATCGCACAACTCTTTGATGTGTCCGACGAGACCCCACCACTCCTGGATCACCAACAGCCCCGGCCCGTGCCCACCGGGCGGCAGGGCCAGGTAGCCCTCGGCGGTCCGCCCGTTCACCGGGAAGGTGACCATCGCGCCGCTCACCCGACCGTACCGTCCGCATGCACCGGGTGTGCCGGGAACTCCCCTTCCCACCGCGCCATCACCGCCGTCGCGAGACAGTTGCCCAGCAGGTTGATCGAGGTCCGCGCCATGTCCATCAGGGCGTCCACGCCGAGGATCACGGCCACCGCCTGCAGCGGCAGCCCGAACATCGCGAGCGCGCCCGAGAGGATCACGAGCGAGGCGCGCGGCACGGCCGCCACGCCCTTCGACGTGAGCATCAGCGTGAGCATCATCAGCAACTGCTGACCGATGGTCATCGGGATGCCGCCGGCCTGCGCGGCGAACACGCTGGCCACGGCCAGATACAGCGTGGAGCCATCGAGATTGAACGAGTATCCTGTGGGAAGCACGAACGCGATGATGCGCTTGGGCAGCCCGAACTTCTCCAGCGACTGCATCGCGAGCGGCAGCGCGGCTTCACTCGACGCCGTGCTGAACGCGATGAGCCACGGCTCCTTCACCTGGCTCCAGAACGCGCGCAACGGGATGCGCGCCGCGAGCGCGATCGGCAGGAGCACGAGCAGCACGAACGTGATCAGCGCGCCGTAGAGCGTGCCGACGAGGATGAACAAGTTCTTCAGCACGCCCAGACCGCTCGCACCCACCGTGGTCGCGATCGCCGCGCCGATGCCGAACGGCGCGAACGCCATCACGATGCCGACGAACTTGAACATCACTTCGGACAACGACTCACAGAAGTCGAGCATCACCTGCTTCGGTTTCCCCTGCACGCGGGAGAGCGCCACCGCGAAGAGGATCGAGAAGAAGACGATCTGCAGCACTTCGTTGTGCGCCGCCGCGTCGAAGAAGCTCTGCGGCACCATGTGCTCGATGACGCCGTTGAACGTCACCTCGGTCTTCGCGAACTCGGCGCCTTTATCGGCCGAGGCCACGGCGAGGTTCACCCCGACGCCCGGCTTGATGAGGTTCACGGCGAAGAGGCCCACGGCGAGTGCGAGCGTCGTCACCACCTCGAAATACAGGATGGACCGGAACGCGAGCCGCCCCACTTTCTTCATGTCGTCGCCGTGGCCGGCGATCCCCACGATGAGTGTGCTGAACAGCAGCGGCACGATCAGCGACTTGATCATCCGCAGGAACACTGCCGAGGTCGCCTTCTCGGCGGCGGCGAGTCCGGGATGGTCGGCCGCGGGGAACAAGTAGCCCAGCGCGATGCCCAGCACCATCGAGATGCCGATCCACTGCGTGGCGCTGATTCGTGGTTTCGTCATGACCGTTGCGGCGAGCCGCTGCGAAGCGTGGAATTCCTGTATCCGTAGACGACATACAACACGACGCCGAACACCAGCCACCAGATGAACCGCGTCCACGCCACAGCGGGCAGGCCGGCCATCACGTACAGGCACGACGCGGCACCGCTCAGCGCCACCGGCCACACGAACGGTACGCGGAACGGTCGCGGACGGTCGGGCTCCATGTAGCGCAGCGCCAGCACGCCGAGGCACACCAGCGTGAACGCGAACAGCGTCCCGATATTCGTGAGGTCGTATGTTTCATTCGCATCACCGATCAACGCCCACAGCGCGACGAACACCCCGGTGAGGGCCGTCGTGATGTGCGGGATGTGCGTGCGCGGATGGATCTTCGCCGCCCAGCGCGGCAGCAGGCCGTCGCGCGCCAT
>CAIRBD010000809.1 GCA_903876745.1 uncultured Gemmatimonadota bacterium | reverse complement strand
TTCGCCCGCGGCGTAGGTCAGCCCCGAGTCCGGCGTGTCGCGCAGTTCGCGCCCGACGGCCACCGCCACCCCTTCCGCCGCACGGTCGAGCCGCGCGTCGAGCCGACGCGTCGACTCGCGCCAGAGGAACCCGAGCGCCCCAGCCGCGAGGATCGCGAGCGCAACGGCGAACGCGAGCGCGAACCCGCCCGCGAGGCGCAGACGCAATCGGCTAAGCACCATCGGGCACCCCGGCGTCACGGTCCGTGAGGACGTAGCCCGCGCCGCGCACCGTGTGCAGCAGCGGGGGCGCCCCTTCCCGCTCGATCTTGCGGCGCACGCGCCCCACGAGCACGTCCACGGCATTCGCGACCGGATCGAAATTGTCGTCCCACACGTGCTCGAGGATCTGCGCCCGCGTGACGACCCGCCGTGCACTGCGCATGAGGTACTCGAGCAGCGCGTACTCCCGCGCCGTCAGTACGATGGCGGCGCCGGCCCGCGTCACCCGCCGCGCCGCCGGGTCGAGTTCGAGATCGGCCACGCGAAGCACCGGCTCGAAGGCCGACGCAGGCCGGCGCGCGAGTGCGCGCAGGCGGGCGAGCAGTTCGTTCACAGCGAACGGTTTTGCCAGATAGTCATCCGCGCCGGCGTCCAGGCCCCGCACGCGATCGTTCACCGCGTGCCGTGCCGTGAGCGCGAGCACCGGCGTCAGGTCGCCGTGCGCGCGCATCCGGCGGCACACCTCGAAGCCGTCGATCCCCGGCAGCCCGATGTCGAGCACCACGAGGTCGTACTCCGTCGCGCCGAGCGCCGAGAGGGCGTCTTCCCCGGAGGTGGCGACGTCGGGTGCCCACGACGCCTCGCGCAACACGCGCACGAGGAAGTCGCTCACCTCCGGTTCGTCGTCCACCACGAGAATGCGCATAACGTGAAACTATCTCCCGCAAGCGAAGATGGGAGCCGCGCCCGCGGCTCCCATCCGGTGTGGTGCCACGACGGGCGTGCTACGGCTTCTTGGCGGGTGCCTTGGTGGTGTCAGCCGCCTTCTTCGCCTTCGCCTTGTCCCTGGCCTCCTCGGCCTTCTCGCTCTTCGGCGTCTCGTGCTCCACCTTGCCCACCTTGCCCGTCTTCGCGTCGACGTTCACTTCGTCGATCCCCGACTTGCCGGCGGTCTCGAAGTCGAACGAATAGATGAGCTTGCCGTCTTCCTCTTCGATCTCGGCGCTCTTCAGCGTCGCCTTGGGCAGCTTGGCCTTGGCGAGCGCGATCGCCGAATCGGGGGTGATCTTCGCTTTCTTCAGCAGGCCGGGCTTCTCTTCCTTCACCGTCACTCCCTGCGCCGCGAGCGTGCCGGCGGCCAACAGCAGTGCGGGGAGAGTCATGCCGAACATCCGGGGGAGTCGCATCGTCGCAATCCTCGTGGGTTGAGTGCTTCGTGCAAGCTACGGATCGCAGATGTCACCGCGATGACGGCGTCCGTGCGCGTGCGACCGGGCGTGTCCGTCAGGCGCGCGTCCAACAGGCGCGTGACCGACCCGGGCATCGACGCGAAGGCCTCCACGTCCGGCATCCATACAGCGAGCGCCTCCCGTGGAGGCCTTCGCGTCGAGCCCTGAATGGTGCGCGTGAATGGC
>CAIRBD010000808.1 GCA_903876745.1 uncultured Gemmatimonadota bacterium | reverse complement strand
GTTGGTCTACCAGAAGCCTGCCGATACTGCCAAGGGCAAGAAGCTGGTCGACTTTCTGAACTGGATGCTCGTGGACGGCCAGAAGACCGCGGCCGGCCTCGACTATGCGCCGTTGCCGGATGCCGTCGTGAAGCAGGTCAAGGCGAAGGTCGCTTCGATCTCGCTCAAGTAACGCATCGACTCACCCACCCACTTTCGATCTTCGAGGCTCTTTCCGAATGTTCAATCTGACCACCCTGCGCCGCGCGCTGCTCGCGACGGTCGCCATCGCTTCCTTCGCCGCGCAGCCTGCGCTGGCTCAGGATGCGCCGAAGCCCGCGACGCCGGGGTTCGATTTCTCCGGCGTGCTGTACGCCAACTACCGCTACGCGACGGACTCCGCGAGCAAGGCCGGGAACGCCGGCAACGCTGCGAACAAGTTCGACGTCGAACGCGTGTACCTGAACTTCCGCATGCCCGCCGGTGACGACGGCTCGATCCGCGTGACCACGGACGTGTTCAACAACACGACGGCGGCGACGAACGGCTACTACCCCGGTTGGACGATCCGCCTGAAGTACGCGTACTTCCAGTACAACTTCCTGCACAACATCGGCGACATGAAGGGCTTCAACGCGACGGCGCGCTTCGGCATGCTGCACAACGCGCTGATCGACCACGAGGAAGGGTTCTGGCCGCGCTGGATCTCGCAGACGGCGGTGGAGCGCACGGGCGGTTTCTTCTCGTCGTCGGACGTCGGCGTGGCCGCGCTGGTCACCCTCCCCAACAGCTGGGGTGAAGTGTACGGCAGCGTCGCGAACGGCCCGGGCTACGGCGCCGCCGAGACGGACCGTTTCAAGGACATGTCGGCTCGCGTGACGCTGACGCCGTTCGGCGCCGAAAAGGGCTTCCTGAAGACGCTGACGATCTCGCCGTGGGCGTACATGGGCTCGACGGCCTCGAAGTTCCAGAACGGCGGCACGGGCCAGGTTGGCACGGTGAGCGACCCGCTCGACCGCAATCGCTATGGCGTGTTCGTCGGCATCAAGGACCGTCGTTTCACGGCCGGCGCCGAGTATGCGTCGCGCTCCGAGATGATCGAGACGGGCTCCAACACGTCGGCGGCGCCGCGCGCCACCTACACGAACACCGGTAACCTGACCGACGGTTTCGTGCTCATCCGTCCGTTCGAGCTCCTGGACGACAAGGAGAAGTCGCCGATCCAGCTGTTCGCCCGCTACGACAGCTTCAAGCCGTTCTCTGACGCCCGTTCGTCGGGCGCCCAGACGACGAGCGCCGCGAACGTGCAGACGATCGCCGGCATCATCTACGACCTCAACCAGAAGAGCTCGCTCTCGCTGGACTTCCAGAACCTGGGCCGGAGCGGTGGTTCGACGGTCGCGGAGCAGAATATCATCTTCCTGCACCTCATGGTGTCGTTCTAACGCGCTCTGTCACGACTCTGTATCGCCGCCGGGGGGCCGTAGTGAAGGCCCTCCGGCGGCTCTTTCTTTATAGGGACCAATGACAGTCAACGCCGAAACCAGATCCGACGCCGGCGCGCCGGGTGACGCAGCCAGCCCGGGCATCGAGGGCCAGCACCTGCAGGGTGGCGGCCTCGCCGACCGCGTGTACGACGTGGTCATCAAGGGCTTCGCGCTGTGCGTGCCGCTCCTGCTGCTGCTGCTCGTGCTGGCCATCACCGAAGCGGCGTGGCCGGCGCTCAGGCAGTTCGGGTTCGGCTTCCTCACGTCCAGCGATTGGGACCCGAACAATCAGAAGTTCGGCGCGGCGCCGGCGATCTACGGCACCATCGTGTCGTCCATCATCGCGCTCGTCATCGCCACCCCGCTCGCGGTGGGCGTGGCCATCTACATCGCGGAGTTCGCGCCACTCTGGCTGCGGCGCCCGGTGGCGTTCCTCATCGATCTGCTCGCGGCCATCCCGAGCGTCGTCTACGGGCTCTGGGCGATCTTCGTGCTCGTGCCCCTGATGCGCACCGCCGTGATGCCGTTCCTGCGTGACACGCTGCATCTCGGAGCCACGCCCCTGTTCAGCGGCCCCGCATACGGTCCGTCGATGCTCTCCGCCGGACTGATCCTCGCGATCATGGTGCTCCCGTACATCTCGTCCGTGAGCCGCGAAGTGCTGCTCGCCGTGCCCCGCTCGCAACGCGAGGCGGCGCTGGCCCTCGGCGCCACGCGCTGGGAGGCCATCCAGGGAGCGGTGCTTCCGTTCGCGAAGTCCGGCATCATCGGCGGCATCATCCTCGGCCTTGGCCGCGCGCTCGGCGAGACGATGGCGGTGACGATGGTGATCGGCAACCGGCACGAGATCTCGGCCTCGCTGTTCTCGCCCGGCTACACCATCGCGTCGCTCATCGCGAACGAGTTCTCCGAGGCGTCGGGCGACCTGCATCTCTCGGCGTTGATGGCGGTGGGTTTCATCCTGTTCGTGATCACCCTGATCGTGAACGGCATCGCGCGCTGGCTGGTGTGGCAGACGGGCGGCGGCCGCCGGGTGCGCGCATGAAGATGTCCGAGGCGATCGCCGGTATGCCGACGCCGCCGGCCGGCGCGCCGATGCGGCCGAGTGTGCGGCAGCGTGAGGCGGCGGCCCGCACGAGCCGCACGCTGGTGCGCCGCCGCATCGTGAACAACATCATGGTGGCGCTCCTGACGCTGTCGGCCGTCATCGCGACGCTCCCGCTCCTGTTCATCCTGTTCCATCTCGCGAAGTCGGGGCTGTCGTCCCTCTCGATCGATTTCTTCATCAAGGATCCGAAGTCGGTGGGCGAGTCGGGCGGCGGCATGGCGAACGCCATCATCGGCACGCTCATCGTGGTGAGCGTGGGGTGCGCGATCGGCCTGCCGATCGGCGTCGGCGCAGGGCTGTTCGTGTCGGAGCAGAAGCACACGCGCCTGGCGACGGTGGTGCGGTTCCTCGCCGACGTGCTGAACGGGCTGCCGTCGATCGTGATGGGGATCTTCGCCTGGCAGTTCCTCGTGCGGCCGGTGGGGCATTTCTCGGCCATCGCGGGCGGGATCGCGCTGGCCGCGATGCTCGTGCCGATGGTCACGCGCACCACGGAGGAGATGGTCGCGCTCGTGCCGCATGCGCTGCGCGAAGCGGCGCTGGCGCTCGGCTACTCGCGGGCGCGCACGGGGCTCGTGATCGTGTTGCGCACGGCGATGGGCGGCATCGTGACGGGCGCGCTGGTGGCGGTCGCGCGCATCGCCGGCGAGACCGCGCCGCTCCTCTTCACCGCGCTCGGCAATCAGTTCCGGTCGTTCTCGCTCAGCAAGCCGATCGCGGCACTCCCGCTGCAGATCTTCCAGTATGCGGTGAGCCCGTACGAGGACTGGCACGCGCAAGCGTGGGCCGGCGCGCTCGTGCTCATCGCAATGGTTCTCACCATCAGCATCGTGGCCCGCGTGGCCACCACATCCCATGGCGACGGCGGCAGTGACTGAAGTGTCTGCGGCGCGCGGCAGGAGTTCGACGACGCTGCGCGTGGACCGGGGCGGCGCGTTCGACGCGCCGACGCGGGAACGCATCGTGGTGCAGCGCCTCTCGGCGTACTTCGGCACGAAGTGCGCGGTGAAGGACGTGTCGATGCACGTGCTCGACAACCGTGTCACGGCGATCATCGGCCCGTCGGGGTGCGGAAAGTCGACGTTCCTGCGCTGCCTCAACCGCATGCACGAGACGGTCGGTGGCGCGACGGCGACGGGATCGGTGCTCCTCGACGGGCACGATATCTTCGGCGCGAAGGTGAACCCCGCGGCGATCCGCAAGCACGTGGGGATGGTGTTCCAGAAGCCCACGCCGTTCCCGACGATGTCCATCCGCGACAACGTCGCGGCCGGGCTCGCGGTGATGTCGCCGCGCCCGTCGAGGGGCGACGTGGACGCGATCGTGGAGCGCGCGCTGCGCCGCGCCGCGTTGTGGGACGAAGTCAAAGACCGACTGCATATGCCGGCCACCGGCATCTCCGGCGGCCAGCAGCAGCGGCTGTGCATCGCCCGCGCGCTGGCGACCGATCCCGAGGTGCTGCTGCTCGACGAGCCGACGGCCTCCCTCGATCCCATCAGCACGCAGGCCGTGGAAGAGCTCGTCTACGAGCTGCGGAGAGAGGTCGCCGTGGTGATCGTGACGCACAACATGCAGCAGGCGGCGCGCGTGTCGGATTCCACGGCGTTCTTCATGCTCGGCGAGATGGTGGAGTTCGCGGCCACGGCGCAGCTCTTCACGGCCCCCGCCGACCCGCGCACGGAAGCGTATATCACGGGGCGGTTTGGATGACGGCGGCCGCACCGCTGACGACCGGCGCACCGATCGCCGAAGCGCCCACGGGTGTGGATGTGCCGGGCACGCCCGGCATCCTCGAGGCCGTGGGCTATTCGTTCTGGTACGGCAAGAAGCAGGCGCTGTTCGACGTGTCGATGAACATCCGGGCGCGCTCGATCACGGCGTTCATCGGACCGTCGGGGTGCGGGAAGAGCACGTTCCTGCGCTCCATCAACCGCCTCAACGAACTCATCGTGGGAACGCGGCACACGGGCGAGATCCGGCTGGACGGCGCCGACATCTATGCGCGGGGTACGGACGTCGTCGCGCTGCGGCAGCGGGCGGGCATGGTGTTCCAGCGGTGGAACTGCTTCCCGAAATCCATCTACGACAACATCGCGTTCGGGCCGCGCATCAACGGCGAGACGCGGCGCGACGTGCTCGATCACCTCGTCGAGAGCGCGCTGCGCCGGTCGGCGCTCTGGGACGAGGTGAAGGATCGCCTGCGCGACCTCGCGACCGGACTCTCGGGCGGTCAGCAGCAGCGGCTGTGCATCGCCCGCGCCCTCGCCAACGATCCCGAGGTGCTGCTGCTCGACGAGCCGTGCTCGGCGCTCGATCCGATCGCCACGCAGCGCGTGGAAGAGCTGCTCGTGGAGTTGAAGAAGGAACTCACGATCGTCATCGTCACGCACAACATGCAGCAGGCGGCGCGCGTCTCCGACCGGACGGCCTTCTTTTATATGGGCACGCTGGTGGAGGAAGGGCGCACCGAGAGGATCTTCACGAGTCCGCGGCAAGAGCGGACCGAGGCTTACGTCACAGGGAGGTTCGGATGAACACCGACAACGAACGCGCGGCCGTCGAGGCCGAGGCGGCCGCGGGGCCGGCGTTCCGGCATTTCCACGAACAGCTGCGTGACCTCAAGCAGCGGCTCCTCGAGATGTCGGAGCGGGCGGAGGAGCTCGTCGAGCTCGCCGTCGAGGCGCTGTTGCAGCGTGATGAGTCGAAGGCGCAGCAGGTCATCATGGGCGACCACCGCATGGACGCGCTCGAAGTGGAGGTGGAGCACCTCGCCATCTCGCTGCTCGCCCTGCAGCAGCCGATGGCCCGCGACCTGCGCTTCATCATCAGCACGATCAAGATCTCGAGCGATCTGGAGCGTGTGGGCGACCACGCCGTGAACATCGCGCAGTCGGCGATTCGGTTGTCGCAGTTGCGCGCCGGGATCGTGCCGGGGCCTGAGATCGAAGACATGGCCCGCCGGGCCCGGAAGATGCTCAGCGACGCCCTCGACGCCTTCATCAGGGCCGACGGCGCCCTCGGGCGCGCCGTGTGCGCCATGGATGACCAGGTGGACGCGCTGAACGACTCCGTGTTCCGGATCGTCATCACGCACGTGCTCGAGGACCCGACCACCATTACGGCCGCCCTCGAGCTGTTCCTCGTCAGCCGTAACCTGGAACGGGTGGCCGACCTGGCCACGAATATCGGCGAGGACGCCGTGTACCTCGCAGAAGGGAAGCAAATCAAGCATAATTTCGAGGAGAAGCGGCGCACGGTTCCTGCGGTGCCCCGCGTCGTTCCCTGACCGGTTGCTGCGTGACCCACGCCCTGACGACGTCCGCCGAGTTCGCCACGAATCCGACGCGGTTCCTGAACCGCGAACTGTCGTGGCTGGAGTTCAACGCACGCGTGCTGGCGGAGGCGTTCGATGAGCGCAACCCGCTGCTCGAGCGGTTGAAGTTCCTCTCGATCTTCGGCTCGAACCTCGACGAGTTCTACATGGTGCGCGTGGCCGGCCTGCGCCGGCAGGTGTCGGCGCGCGTGCAGAAGCTGCCGCCCGACGGGTTCTCGGCGCGCGAGCAACTCGACCGCATCGAGCGTCGTGTGGGCGAGATGCTCGCCCTGGCCCGCGTGTGCCTGCACGAACAGCTGCTTCCGGCGCTCGCCGATCACGGCGTGCGTCTCATCGGGATGGCGGAGCTGACGTCGGCGGAGCGCGAGCAGGTGGATGCGTTCTTCGAACACAACGTGTATCCGGTGCTCACGCCGCTCGCCGTCGATCCCGGGCATCCGTTCCCGTACATCTCGAATCTCTCGATCTCACTGGCCGTCGAGTTGAGGGATCCGGAGCGGGCGACCGACCATTTCGCCCGCGTGAAAGTGCCGAAGTCGCTGCCGCGCTGGGTGCCGGTGACGGGCAGACCCAACCAGTTCGTGCCGCTCGAGGCGGTGATCGGCGCGCATCTGGGCCGACTCTTCACGGGCATGCAGGTCGTGGGCTGGCACACGTTCCGCATCACCCGCTACTCCGACCTCGACGTCTCGAACACCGAGGAACCGGAAGACCTGCTGGCGATGATCGAGGAACAGGTCTTCCAGCGCCGCTTCGGCGAGGTGGTGCGCCTCGAGGTACAGGAGGGGATGCCGCCGGCCCTGCGCACCTTGCTGCTCGACGAGTTGAGGGAGAGCGAGGACCCCGAGTTCGAGCCCCTCGCCGAACGCGAGGTGCACGAGGGTGGGCCGCTGCTCGACCTGGGTGATCTCTTCCCCCTCGCGATGCTCGACCTGCCCGAACTGCGAGACCCGCCGTTCCAGTCGGTGACGCCGGTGGACCTCCGCGACACCGACCGCTCGATCTTCGATGTGATCCGCGACCGCGACCTGCTGGTGCACCATCCCTTCGAGTCGTTCACGGCGAGCGTGGAGCAGTTCATCGAGGCGGCGGCGCGTGACGATCGCACGCTGGCCATCAAGATGACGCTGTACCGCACGTCGGCCGACGGCGCGATCGTGAAGGCGCTCACGGAGGCGGCGCAGCGGGGCATCCAGGTGGCGGTGCTCGTCGAGCTGCAGGCGCGCTTCGAAGAGGCGAACAACATCAACTTCGCGCGGCATCTGGAGTCGTTCGGCGTGCACGTGGCCTACGGCGTTCCGGGACTCAAGACGCACGCCAAGCTGGCCCTCGTCGTACGTCGCGAACACGGCGACATCCGCCGCTACGTGCACATCGGCACCGGCAACTACAACTCGCGCACCGCCCGCCTGTACACCGATCTGGGGCTGTTCACCTGCAGCCAGAACATCGGCGCCGACGTGAGCGATCTGTTCAACATGCTCACCGGCTTCTCGCGGCAGCGCGTGTACCGCAAGCTCGTCGTGGCGCCGAGCGGGATGCGGCAGCGCATCATCCAGCTGATCGACCGGGAGGCCGAGCATGCCCGCGCCGGGCGTCCCGGCCGAATCATCGCCAAGATGAACGCGCTCGTGGATGCCGAGACCATCGACGCGCTGTATCGCGCGTCTCGGGCTGGTGTGCAGATCGACCTCATCGTACGGGGCATCTGCTGCCTGCGGCCGCAGCTGCCGTCGGTGAGCGACAACATCCGCGTGATCAGCATCGTCGGGCGCTTCCTCGAACATTCGCGCGTGTTCTATTTCGGCAACGACGGGGCGGGGGAGTACTACTTCGGATCCGCCGACTGGATGCCGCGCAACTTCGACCGCCGCGTGGAGGCGATCGTTCCCGTCGAGGACGTGCGCTGGCATCCGAAGCTGGCGTCGCTGCTCGAGACCTGCCTCAGCGACAACCGGCAGGCCTGGGATCTCGCGCACGACGGGTCGTACGCGCAACGCCGGCCGATCGACGAGCCGGAGCGGGCGACGCACCGGTTGTTGCAGCGCGATCCGTGGGGGCAAGTGCGCGATTCGTCCGTCGTCCGCGAGCTGCCCGCCGAGGCGTTCGGCTAGCACCGCGACACGCCCGCGCCGCGACCGTCGCGGCGCGAGCGGTCGGCTACTCGACGACCTCGTCCATCTCGGCGGCGCGCACCACCGCGCCGTCGGGCCCCACCACCTCGATGGGCGTATCGAGCAGCTTCGCGAGCAGTTCCGACTTGCGCGCGCCGCCCCAGAGTTCCAGCCGGAGCGTCTTCGCCTTCGGCACCGCCGAGACATGCACACGCAGCGCGCGCGCCGTGCGGCGTGGCTTCAGCTGGTCCACCGCCGCGATGTGCCCGCGGTCGAAGCCGTCGGCGAAGCGCAGTAGCGCCGACAGGCGGACGATGCGTTCTCGCGTCTCTTTGTCGAGCGAGCCGAACGCGGGGTGTTTCCTCTTGTTCGGCACGGCGCCGCGGTGGTACCGTGCCACGTGCGCGATGACGAGCTTCTCGCCCGGCGCCACACCGAGCAGGTCGGCGTGCAGGATGAGATGGTACGAGTGCTTGTTGTGCCCCTCGTAGTTGATGTGGTAGCCCACATCGTGCAGGATCGCGGCGTCGGCGAGGAGCTGCCGGTCGCCCGGCGTACAGCCGATCCGCTTGCCGAGCGCGTCGAACAACTGCAGCGCGAGACGCTGCACCTGGCGTGCGTGGGGCTCCTCGAAATGGCAGCGTTCGGCGAACTCGCGCACCGACCGCTCACGCGCTTCGCCGGGATCCGCCATCGTCGGCGTCACGCGCGCCACGTCGAGCAACAGCCCCTCGCGGATGCCGAACGCCGAGGCCGTGAGATCGCGCGGCTCCACGCGGTCGAGTACCTCCGCGGCCACGGCGAGCCCCGCGACGATGATGTCGGCGCGCCCGGCGTTGAGCCCGGGGATGGCGAGACGTTCCGCCAGTGAGAGTCCCGACAGGAACTCCAGGATGTGCTCCACATCCACGCGCGGGATGCGCGTGCCGTGCACCGAACGCGCCGCCTGCAGTCCCTGCCTCGCGAGGTGGATGCCCGCGAGGTTCGTGAACGTCCCGCCGGAGCCGATCACCATCGCCCCGCGCCAGTCGCGCGCCGGGATGGCCGCGCGGATCTCGTCGCGGATGAACTTGCGCAGCTTCTTCACCGACTTGGGACGCGGCGACGGACGCAGGAATTGCTCCGTGAGCCGCAGCGCCCCGAACGGGAGCGAGATGAGCCGCTCCACCAGCCCTTCCGCGGCGAGCGCGAGCTCGAGTGAGCCGCCGCCGATGTCCATCACCACGGCGCGGCCGCGCCCGATCTCGAAGTGCGCGAGTGCCGAGCGGTAGGCGAGGCGCGCTTCCTCTTCGCCCATCAGCACGCGCACTTTGAGCCCCGTCTCGTTGCGGATGCGCCGAATGAACGCATCGCCGTTCGAGGCCTCGCGTACGGCGCTCGTCGCCACGGCTTCGATGCGCTGCGCCCCGAGTTGCTTGGCCAGTGTGGCCATCCGCGCGAGCGACTCCACCGCCAGCCGCATCGGTTCCTCACCGAGGGCATGCGCCTCGTGCAGTCCCGTGCCGAGGCGCGGGGCCGCCTTCATCTCGTCCACCACGCGGATCGAACCCGACGGGCTCACGTCGGCGACGATCTGCCGGATGGAGTTCGAGCCGATGTCGATGGCGGCGATGCGCTGCTCGCCTTCGTCGCGCGAGTGGCGGCCACCGTCGGTGAGATGAAGGCGAGGGGCGCTGGTCATCGTCTCCGCAATATGGAGGCGGAGTGCCGCCGCGCGCGAGTCGGCGTCAGCTGCGCGACGGCGCGTCGGGGAACGTCGCCCGGATCGTGGTGCCCGTGCCGACGGTGCTCTCGGCGCGCACGCGGCCGCCGTGCG
>CAIRBD010000807.1 GCA_903876745.1 uncultured Gemmatimonadota bacterium | reverse complement strand
CCAAGACCTTCTCCCCATCGTCGGAGTCTTGCATAGAAGTTAGTAGCTACTAAGTTGTGGTTGTGGACATACTGAAACCCCCGCTCGACTCGAACACCCCACACGCCGCCGACGGCCCATCGGGATGGCGACGCGCACGCAACGCCCCATCCCTGGCCGACGTCCACCGCACCGTCTCAGTGGACCACGCCCACTGGTTCAAGAAACTCCTCGCCTTTGCCGGCCCGGGCTACCTCGTCGCGGTCGGCTACATGGACCCCGGCAACTGGGCCACCGACCTCGCGGGCGGCGCCCAGTTCGGCTACGCGCTCCTCTCCGTCGTGCTCGTCTCCAACCTCATGGCCGTCCTGCTGCAGGGGCTGGCCTCCAAATTGGGTATCGTCACCGGCCGTGATTTGGCGCAGGCCTGCCGCGATCACTACTCCCGCCCGGTCGCCCTCTTCCTCTGGGTGATCTGTGAACTGGCCATCAGTGCATGCGACCTCGCCGAGGTCATCGGCTCGGCGATCGCGCTCAACCTGCTGTTCCACATCCCCGTGACGTGGGGCATCCTGATAACCGCCCTCGACGTGATGATCGTCCTCGTGCTCCAGCACAAGGGCTTCCGCATCCTCGAGGCCGTGGTCGTCGCCCTCATCGCCACGATCGGCGTCGGCTTCCTGTTCGAGATCGTCATCTCGCGCCCGGGCCTCGCGCATGTCGCCGCCGGCTTCGTGCCGCACGCCTCGATCGTCACCGACCCCGCACAACTCTACATCGCCATCGGCATCCTCGGTGCCACAGTGATGCCGCACAACCTCTACCTGCACTCGTCCATCGTGCAGACGCGGCGCTACGACGAGACCGTCGCCGGCAAGCGCGAGGCCGTGCGCTACGCCTTCCTCGACAGCACCATCGCCCTCACCTTCGCGTTCTTCATCAACGCCGCCATCCTGATCGTCGCCGGGGCCACGTTCTATAGAACGGGGCACCACGAGGTCGCCGAGATCCAGGACGCCTACAAGCTCCTCACCCCGCTCCTCGGCGGCGGCGCGAGCGCGGTGTTCGCCATCGCGCTGCTCGCCAGCGGCCAGAACAGCACCCTCACCGGCACTCTCGCCGGTCAGATCGTGATGGAAGGGTTCCTCGATCTCCGGTTGCGACCCTGGGTGCGCCGTCTCATCACGCGCGGCATCGCCATCATCCCCGCCGTGATCGTCTCGATCGTGGCCGGTCCCACCGGCACCGCCAAGCTGCTCATCCTGTCGCAGGTGATCCTGTCGCTGCAACTTTCATTCGCCGTCGTGCCGCTCGTGCAGTTCACGGGCGACCGGGCGAAGATGGGAGAGTTCGTGAACGCGCGCTGGCTGCAGGCCCTCGCGTGGACGGTGGCCGTCGTCATCGCCGGGCTCAACGCCTGGCTCCTTGTACAGACCTTTCGCGGGTAGCGTTCCCTCGATGTACCGCCGCATCCTCGTTCCGCTCGAGAACTCCCGCACCGACGATGTCATCGTCGCGCACGCGACCGCGCTCGCCCGTCACTGCGGCGCGAGCATCGTCCTCATCCACGTGGCGGACGGTTTCGCCGCGCGCAATCTCGAGCAGCTCAACCTGCGCGAGTCGGAGGAGATCCGCCGCGACCGCGACTACCTCGACGCCGTCGTGGCGCGCATCGCCGCCGACGGGTTCCCGGTCGAGGCCGTGCTCGCGAGCGGCGAGCCGGCCAACGAGATCTGCGCCGCCGCCGTGCGCGAACAGTGCGACCTCATCGCGATGGGGACGCACGGCCACCGCCTCGTGAAGGACATCCTCTACGGCAGCGTCGCGAACGAAGTGCGACACCAGTCGATGGTGCCGGTATTGCTCGTGCGCGAGCCGCAGCAGGCGCCGTGACCGCCGCGCGGCGCACACCGCCCACGGCGCCGGCCTCGCGCGCCGGCGAACTCACCGGACAGGCCGAGGACTATCTCAAGGCCATCTACGAGATGGGGCAGGGCGGCGAGCCCGCCGCCACGAACGCGATCGCGGCGCTGCTTGGCATCGCGCCGGCGAGCGTGAGCGGCATGCTGCAGCGCCTGTCGCGGCTCGGGCTCGTGCAGGTGGAGCGGTACCGCGGCGCGCGCCTCACGCACACCGGCCGCGGCGTGGCGCTGCAGCTCATCCGCCGGCACCGCATCATCGAGAGCTACCTCGTCACGCGGCTCGGCTTCGACTGGGCGATGGTGGACGAGGAGGCGGAGCGGCTCGAGCACGCCGCGAGCACCGAGTTGGTGGAACGGATGGCGGCGGCGCTCGGCCATCCCACCGAAGATCCGCACGGCGCGCCCATCCCCACGAGCGACGGGCTCGTGGACGAGCGGCGGCTGCAGAGCATCGCCGATCTCGCGGTGGGGCAGACGGCGCGTGTGGTGCGGATGAGCGACCGCGACTCGGAGTTCCTGCGCTACCTCGCGGCCATGGGCGTGCGTCCCGGCGCGACCGTGAAGGTGGCCGCCCGCGCGCCGTTCGACGGGCCCGTGACGCTCACCGTGCGCGGCAAGGCGCACCAGGTGGGCGTGGCTGCCGCCGGTCGGGTGTATGTGGAGGCCCGCGCCGGGAAGTGATCGCGGCAGCACTTGCACAGTATCTCACTACTAAGTAATATATCAGTAAGACGATTCGGGCCGCCGGCCCGACCGACCGTGTCCTTCGAGGAGCCCGACGATGTTCCGCGCCGCCAAGCTGTTCGCCCTCATCCTCGTTCCCGCGATGGCGGGGACCCAGACCGCGTTCGTGCGTGACGAGGCGCACAGCCAGATCAACTTCTCCGCGAGTTCGCGGCTCATCGATGCCCAGGGGTTCTGGGACAAGTGGACCGCCACGATCGGCTTCGATCCCGCGGCGCTCGACAAGACGACGCTCGCGCTCGACATCGTCACGAAGAGCGTGAACACCCGCGTCGAGATGCGCGACAACCACCTGCGCTCGCCCGCCTTCTTCGCCGCCGATTCGTTCCCGACGATCACCTTCCGCTCAACAGGCGTGCACGCCACGGGCACCCCCGCGGCCGACCTGTCGAACACGAAGCTCGTCATCACCGGCGACCTCACCATCCGCGGCATCACGAAGACGGTGAGCATCCCGGCGACGCTCGTCTTCTTCGACAGGGAACGCAACGCGGGCCGCGTGAAGGGCGCGTTCACGATCCTGCGCAAGGAGTACAACGTCGGGTTCGACCCGCCGGGGAATCCGGTCGAGAACGAAGTGGGAGTGCAGTTCGACGTGTCGTTCAAGGGCGCGAAGTAAGCGCCGCTTCGCCCCGCCTAACGCTCCGGCGGCGACGCCCAGTGCAGCAGATAGCGCACGGCGATCAGCACCATCGCTGAAACGAGTCCCACGATGGCGTAGTTGTTCCACGGCCCGAGGCGCGCCGGCGTCCGCGTGTTGGCGTCGATGACGCCCTGCATCACCGCGAACATGAACCCCGTCGTCGCCGCCATCATCCAGGCGAGCATGTCGGCGAGGTCGCGCAACGTGGCCTCACGCCGCTCGGGCGCGAGCCACAGTTCCTTGTTCGGTATGTTGATGCTACCCGTGGAGAAACGCGGCAGCAGGGCCGCGTAGCCCATCGCGATCGCGGGGAGCAACGTGACGATGCCCAGCCACGTCACCAAGAACTCGACGCGCCCACTGCGGCCGTCAGGCAGGCCGGCACCGTTGAAGTGCGACCAGATCACCGCCGGCGCTGTCTGCCAGTGATACGCGATGGCGGCGACGTTCAGTACGACCATCATCAACAGGACGAGCCGCGCCGGCCGCATCAGTCGCGTCCTTCGCGCAGCCCGGGCTCGCGTCGCGCGCCGCTACGCATGTGGCGCGCGCTCCTCGGCCGCCCAACGCCGCCGGTTCACCGCGCCGCCGATCACCGCCGCGATGAAGAACGCGCCCCACGTTCCGAGGTTCAGCCAGCCCCACCATGCGCGATCGCGTGGCAGTCGCCGCGCAACGTCGAGGCGCTCGGAGAGGATCCACCACATGCCGGCGGCGACCAGCACCATCGCAGCCCGCCCCTGCCACGTGGCATACGCCGGTTCCGCCTGATAGCGCGGCCTCGGCGTCTCGAGGATCGGTGTCGCCTCGGGGTTCTCGAGTTCCCACTTGAGCCGCAGAAGCATGAGTATCGGTACGCTCAAGCATGCGCCGGCGATCACGGCAACGATGGCGCCGTCCGACGTGCGTCCCGTCGCGAACGCCGCCACCGCGAGCCAGCCCGGCGCCGAGAACACCGCGCACAACGCGACGATCACGCGCGGCGTGTGCAGGTGCGTCAGCCGCGTCGGCGTACGCCCCCGAAGGCGCATCAACGGATGCATCATCGCCGCCATCCACGCCACGAAGAACGCCACCTCGATGATCTTGCCCGTCGACGGAAACTTCCCCTCCTCCGTCAGATGGCTGAGCGCCTCGAACGCGAACACGACCGCGCCGAGGATCCACGTTCCCCGGCTCAGACCGCCGCGTGTGGCACGCTCCGCGTCCATCACATCGCCTTCTTCGGCTCCGCCGGCTTGAGGTGCGCCACGAGCCAATCCGCCATCACGCCGAGCGCCTGCGGCTCCACTTTGTTCGACTTCAGCTTCGCGTACCCCGCCGGATTCCCGTCCGGATCGTGGATGAACAGATGATTCATCTCCGGGAACACCTGCACCGTCACGTCCTTGTTCCCGCCGGCCTTCATCGCCGCGCCGAGCTTCTCGGCCTGCTCGAACGTCACCTGCTGATCCGTCTGCCCCTGCAGCACGAGCGTGGGCACCTTCACCTTCTTCGCCGTGGCGAGCGGGTCGTAAGTGAGGAAGAACCCGAACCACACGTCCTTCTTCGCCATCGAGTCGAGCGCCGCCGCCGACACCTTCGCGAGCGAATCCTTGTCCAGCTTCGCCAACGATGTGTCGTGCGCGATCGCGTTGCGCTGCTGGTAATGGATGATGTCGAGCCCGTTGTACGCGGGGCCGGCGAACAGCACGATCCCGGCGAGCGCCGGCTCCGTCGTCGCCACGAGCGGCGCGATCATCCCGCCCTCGCTGTGCCCCACGAGCCCGAGCCGCGTCCCGTCGATCTCCTTCCTCGTTCGCAGGTAGGCCAGCGCCGCCTTCACATCCTCGGCGTAGTCCGCGCTCGTGCCGATCGCGCCGCCGCTCGCGCCCACCGTGCGGTCGTCGAGCCGCAGCACCGCGATGCCGCGCCGTGCGAGCGTGTCGGCCACCTGACGGAACGGACGGTAGCCGCCCGCCACCGGGATGTACTCGTCGCGGTCCTGCTGCCCGCTCCCGGTGATCGTCACGATCGCGGGCACGCGGCCCACGACGCTGTTCGGGATCGTCAGCGTGCCGCCGAGCGTGATGCCGTTCTGCCCCTTGAGCGTGACTTCCTCCGCCGTGTACGGCCCATCCTTGGGCGGCGAATAGTCGGGCTTGCCCACCTTCAGGTTCGCCGCCGCCGCTGCACTCAGGCGCTCGATCACCATGTCCGCGCCGATCGTACCGCCGAGGATGCGCCCCGTGGCGTCCACTTTGTAACGCTGCGACTGGTTGGAGATCGTCGCGACGATCGAGTCCGTGCCGATGAGCGTCAGTTGCACCGGCACGGTGACGCCGCCCTGCAGCGCGAAGAACCAGCCAGCAGTGTCCTTGCCCGCGGCGCGCGCCTGGCGCGTGAACAGCTCGAACAGCGCAAAGGCATTGTTGAGCGACGGCACGGCGCGCGGCTTCGACGCGAAATGCTGCGTCCCCTGCGCGAGTTCCACGTGCATGCTGTCGCCCGACACGCGCGTCACGACGTGGCCGAGCGCCTTGTCGTCGGCGGTGGCGGTCGGCGCGTAGATGTCGAGCGTCACCGATGTCGCCGTGTTGTTCGGGCCGAGCGCCACGGTGTATTCGATGCGCGGCTGCCCCATCACGAGCGTCGTCGCCGTGATGCCCGTGGCGGTGCGGCGGAACCGCTCGATGACGAGCGTGTCCTTGGCGTTGCGCACGAGGAACGCGCCCGACTCCACGGCGTCCTGCGCGTGCGCGCGGCGCGGCGAGAGGCCGAGCGCCAGCGCGAGGCCGATGAGCGCTGCGACGATCGCCGCCATGGTGTAGCGCAGGGTGATGCTCTCGTCGCGTGAGCGATCCATCTGCGATTGGTGCTGCGTGTCCATCACTCCTCCGGTTCGGACTCGTGCGCGGCGGTCCCGCCATCGGCGGGGGGCGGCGCCGTGTGTTTGATCTTGCGCCCACCGCGCTTCAGCGCGTCGCGCAAGAGGAATTCGATGTGGCCGTTGAGCGAGCGCAGGTCGTCGTTCGCCCACCGCTGGACGGCGTCCAGCAGGTCGCGATCGACCCGCAGCAGGAACGACTTGCGCTCGCTCATCCCGTACGCGGCCTTACTGGTAGATGCTGCCGGCGTTCACCACCGGGCTCGCGGCGCGCTCCGAACAGAGCACGACGAGCAGGTTGCTCACCATCTGTGCCTTGCGATCCTCGTCGAGCGTCACGAGTCCCTTCTTCGCGAGCATCTCGAGCGCGTTCTCGACCATCCCCACGGCGCCCTCGACGATCTTGAAGCGCGCCGCGATGATCGCCGTCGCCTGCTGCCGCTGCAGCATCGCCTGCGCGATCTCGGGCGAGTACGCCAGGTGCGAGATGCGCACCTCGATCACTTCCACGCCGGCGCGGCTCAGGCGCTCCTTCATCGCCTGCTGCAGCGCGAGCGAGACGATCTCGGTGTGCGTGCTGAGCGCTTCCTCGCCGTCGGTGTGTGAATCGTACGGGCGCGACTGCGCCACGGCGCGCACCGCCGACTCGCTCTGCACCTGCACGTACTTCACGTAATCGTCCACCTCGAAGAGCGCCTCGGCGGTCTCGACGACCTTCCACACGACGATCGCGGCGATCTCGATGGGGTTGGCGTGGTTGTCGTTGACCTTGAGCTTCTGCGTCTCGAAGTTGCGAACGCGCAGCGAGATGGTGCGCTTGGTGAGGAAGGGGTTGGCCCACCAGAAGCCGGCCGCCTTGATGGTGCCCTTGTAGTCGCCGAAGAGGATGAGGACCTTGGCTTCGCCGGGGTTCACGACGAAGAGGCCGCTCAGGCAGAGGGCGCTCAGCATGAGGACGATGCCACCGGCGATGGCGAAGATCGGCCCGCCGGTGGCGGCGCGAGTGAAGCTCAGGAAGCCGCCGAGGCCGAGCGCGAT
>CAIRBD010000806.1 GCA_903876745.1 uncultured Gemmatimonadota bacterium | reverse complement strand
CCATCGGCTCGCCGCCGGCGCTCAAGGCGCTCGAACGCACCCTCAGCGACACCGACAAGGACCTGCGCTTCATCGCCATGCGCGCGCTCGCCGAGCTGCCGCAGCCCACGCTGCTGCCGCGGGTCACGCAGCTGGTGAACGCGCCGGAGATGCGGCGCCTGGAACATCGCGAGAGGCGCGCACTCTTCGAGCTGTACGCGAGCGTCGCCGGCGACCGTGGGGTGCGCGTGCTCGACGCCCTGCTGAACGCAAAGACGGGCATCTTCGGTCGGCGCGAGGACACCGACGTGCGCGCCTGCGCGGCGATGGCGCTCGGCCGCATCGGGTCGCCCGATGCGCTCACGTCGCTCCGCCGCTCCGCCGGCGACAAGGATCCGGTCGTGAAACGCAGCGTCGAGATCGCGATCGACGGGAGGAGCGCATGACGCCGCCGCGCCCGAGCCGGTTCACGGCGTCCTTCGGCGCCGCCTCCGAACAGGGCGGCGCGGGGCACGCGCGCGCCAAGGGGCGCGCCTGCGTGATGGCGTTCGCGGCGTCGCTCCGCACGCTGCGCACCTACCCCGCCGGCAATCCGATCGTGCGGCAGGCCGTCGAGGAACTCACCGCGCTCGTCGCCGAATACGTGCGTGACGACGGCGACTTCGACTGCCGGCTCGCCGGCGAGTTCCTGTTCGTCAACGGCACGCGCCTGCGCTTGGACGCGGAGTCGTGGTCGATGTTCGACGTCGTGCGCGCCACGCTGCGGGCGAGCGGCACCGGCCAGCTCCGCGCCGAGCACGACGCGTCGGTCGCGGAGTGGACCACGCTGCTCGGTTTCCTGCTCGCCCCCGAGGGGCACGGTCCCGCCGAGGCGCATGTGCGCCTGCAGCAACGGCTCGGTGACGCCGGCCTCGAGTCGTTCGACGTGGCGCCGCCCGTGCAGGCCGAGGATGACGATTCCGGCGGCGCCGAGGGGGCGAGCGGCGGCGGGGGCGCCGACGACAGCCGCGGTTCCTACACGCAGGGCGTGGCCGTGCTGCGCGACGCGCTCCGCGCCCTCGCCACCGGCGAAGGGCTGAACGTGAAGCGCATGAAGCGCATGGTGCAGCTCATCGTCGACCGTGTGACGCGCGACGAAGTGCGCATGCTCGGGCTGACCACGGTGCGCGACTATGCGGAGTACGAGGTCACGCACGCGGTCAACGTGTGCATCCTCGCGGTGGGGCTCGGACGGCGGCTCGGCCTCTCGCGCCTTCAGCTGTACGACCTCGGGCTCGCCGCGCTGTTCCACGACATCGGCATGGGCCGCGTGGCGACGCGCATGCCCGACTCGCGCGAGCCCCTGAGCGAGACGGAGTGGGCCGCCGTGCGTACGCATCCGTGGCAGGGCGTGCTCGTGCTGTTCCAGATGCGCGAACTGCAGGAGTTCCCGTATCGCTCGATGCTCGTGAGCTACGAGCACCAGATGCGCGACGGCGGCGTGGGCTATCCGCAGCCGTCGGTGATCGAGCACCCGACGCTGTTCAGTCGCATCATCGCGGTGGCCGACAGTTACGACGCCGCCGTGACGACGCGCGCGTTCCGGCCGCGGGTCTTGAGCCCGGCAGAGGTGCTCGCCGACATGCGTCGCGCCGCGCGACACGGACTCGACCCGGTGGTGATCAAGGCGTTCAGCGGGATGCTCGGCCGGTGGCCGGTGGGAACGGTGGTGGTGCTCGACACCATGGAGCTCGCCATCGTGTGCGAAGCGAACCCGTCGCCCGAACATTTCTCGCGGCCCGTAGTGCGCGTAATCGCGAACCGGGATCGCGAGTTGCAGTTCCCCGGCGAACTCGCGGACCTCACGGAGCGCGCGGACGCGGGAGGGTACCGGCGCACGATCCTCTCGCCCGTCGATCCCGTCCGGTACGGCATCAAGGTCGGCGACTACTTCGTCGTGGACGTGTGATCCCCGGGCGGGGGCGGGAACAATGCGCGCGCGGCGCACGCTTTACCGCGGGTACATCTCACTCTTGAGGAGCGAACGCATGATCGTGTACGGCGCGAAGGAGCTGGCGAACGGGATCCGCACGGTGCGAAAGGGCACGGTGCAGGTGGCGCGGGACATCCCGGAGGACAACTATGATTTCGAGGCGGCCCCCGGCCTGCGCACCGTGCGCTCGCTGCTGTCGCATATCGCGTGGAGCCCGGCGCTCTACTACGACGTCCACCGCGACCGGCACATCGCGACCTTCCAGGGCTATGACTTCGGCGCGCTGATGGCGCATGCCCACGCGTTCGAGACGGCGCCGCGGTCGAAGGCCGAGTTGATCGCGCTGCTCGAATCCGACGGCGAGGCGTTCGCGGCGTGGGTGGAGGGGCTGTCGGCCGATTTCCTGAACGAGACGTTCACCGACGGCATGGGGCAGAACCCGAAGACGCGGTTCGAGAACCTGCTCGGCGCCAAGGAACACGAGATGCACCATCGCGCGCAGTTGATGGTGCTGGAGCGGATGGTGGGGGTGGTACCGCATCTGACGCGCGATCGGCAGGAGCGGGCGGCCGCCCGGGCCGCGGCCGCGGCGAAGGCGTAGGGCGGGACGCGCTCGCCGCCTGGTTCTCGGTGTCCGAGCGCGCGTGTTTTTCAGGGTGCGCGGGAGGTTGTAGAGGGCCCGCACGGTCGCTACGTTATACAGGCTGTCCGCGGTATGCGGCGGACGGGACGTGGCTCAGCCCGGTAGAGCACTCCCTTGGGGTGGGAGGGGTCGCGAGTTCGAATCTCGCCGTCCCGATGAAACAGAGCGCAACGGGGCCGTCACTCACGTGGCGGCCCCGTTGTGTTGCCTCCTTCCTTCGACCCAATCGTCGCGGATCGCCATGGCTCTGCTGATCGGCCCCTGCCTACTCGTCGCGCCGGTCGTCGCGGTGGTGGCCGTGCTCGCCATCCCGCTCTGGCCGGTCGCCATCGTGGTGCTGGGAGCCGCGTGGCTGGTGACCTGGCCCACCGAGCGTGCGATGCGCGCCTTGGGCCTCGTCGATCGCGCGCGGGCCTCTGCGGCGCTGGCGCGATGGTTCGGCGTGGCGTTGCGTCCGTGGAACATGTTCGACGCGCCCAAGCCGCCGACGTCCTGACGAGGGGACGCGGCGGTTCCGCGAGCGCGTCCTCAGCCGCCGTGCTCCTTCTGCTTGCCCTTCTTGTCGCCGCCCTGGTTCGATCCCTTCTTGTCTTCGACGTCCGTGCTCTCGCACGTGCGCTTGTCGTCGTCCGCCTTGCAGGTGCCGCCCGAGCCAGACCCACCGCCTCCCCCGTTGCCCGCGGCAGCGGTCACCGTCACGCTCGCCGTGACCACCGCGCCGTTCGCCGTGCCCGTCGCCGAGACGGTGAACGTCCCGGCGGTGCCACCCGCCGTGAACAATCCGGTCGCGTCGATCGTGCCGCCGGCGTTCACGCTCCACGTCACCTCGGTGGCGGCCATCGCCTGGCCATTGGTGTTCCACGCGGTGAACTTCTGTGTGGCGCCCGCCGCGATCGTCGCCGTGTGCGGTGTGACGGAGTCGAGCGTCGCGGCCACGACGTTCGCCATCGGCGAGCCGACGGCCGTGATGGGTGACGCCGGTGCGGAGACGCGCTCACTGCTGCACGCTGATGCGACGATGAGCGCGCCGGCGATGGTCAGCCAGGTCCTGCCAGTCGTGTGGTGCACGATGCCTCCTCGAGGGGAATGGTGGATGCACGAGGATGGTCCGCGCGCGGGCTCGTGGCTGTGCGCTGGGTTACACGTGGTGGCGTTACCTGCGGCGGGGGATGATCGTCAGACGGAGCGCGAATGTTGAGGCGGCGCGGCATCCCCACGCGCGACGGCCGGCAGGCGACGGTGCGACGTGGGGTTCTTCCGGGAGAGACGAGCATGATGGGACGCACCGCATGGGCGATCTATCCGGCGATGGCGCTGTGCGCGGTGGTCGCGTCGGCGCAATCGGACGACTGGGCTGGGCTGCGGCGATATCGCGATGCCAACGCCGCGCTCCCGGCGCCGGCGCCGGGCGAGCAGCGCGTCGTGTTCTACGGCAACTCCATCACCGACGCGTGGGCGCAGCGCTTTCCCGCGATGTTCCCCGGCAAGCCGTACGTCGGCCGCGGCATCAGCGGCCAGACGACGCCGCAGATGGTGCTGCGGTTCCATCAGGACGTGGTCGCGCTGCAGCCGCGCGTGGTCGTGATCCTCGCGGGAACCAACGACATCGCCGGCAACACGGGGCCCAGTACGCTCGAGATGATCGAGGACAACCTGATGGCGATGACGGAGATCGCGCGGCAGCATCAGATCCGCGTGGTGTTGTCGTCCGTGCTCCCGGTGTTCGACTATCCGTGGAAGCCGGGGCTGGAGCCGGCGCCGAAGATCATCGCGCTCAACGCGTGGATGCGGCGCTATGCGGCCGAGGTGGGGGAGACCTACCTCGATTACCACGCGGCGATGGCCGACGGGCGCGGCGGCTTGCCGGCGGCGACATCGACCGACGGCGTGCATCCCAATGAGGCGGGCTACCGCATCATGGCGCCGCTCGCGGAAGCGGCCATCCAGCGGGCGCTCGGGAGACGCTAGGCCGCGCCCTTCAGTGTGGCGTCGCCATGCCGATAATGACTACTGGAGGGATCGCCGCCGGTCCTTCGGCTTCAGCTAGATCATTACTTCGGTAAGGGATCCGGGCCATGAGTATGACCGTCGGCAGGGCGGGCGTTTCCCCAACGCCCCAGGTGTGGTCGGGCGCGAGCATGCAACAGTCGCCGACCACCCGCATCGGCAATCTGTTCGATCAGATCGACACGTCCGGTTCCGGGACGATCACCAAGGCGCAGTTCGAGACGGCGTTCGCGTCGCTCAATCCGCCCAAGGGCATCAAGGCGCTCGGCGCCGACGCCGTGTGGGCGAAGCTCGACCCGTCGGGCAGCGGCAAGGTGACCAAGCAGGCGTTCGTGGACGGCATGAAAGCCATCAAGCACGCGCGCCACGCGGGAACGTCGGCCGCAGTGCCGTCGGACTCAGAGACCGCCGCGCAGACGGCGGCCGAGAGCCTTCGTGGGCTCGAAGCCATCGACGCCAAGGGGCAGACGCTCGGCGCGAACATCGACACGCTGGCCTGACGCGGCGAGATCACTCGATTTGTGCGTCGGCCGGCAGCGTGCACAACTGCCGGCCGTCGTCGTCCACGGCGTGATAGCGCACGCCGCGGCCCTCGAGCCAGTCGACACCCGAGCGCCCCTGGAGCATGGCGATGGTCGCCAGACTCCCTGCGAGCAGGCAGCGGTCGGCGTGGATGCTCACGGAACGCAGTCCCGAGGCCGGCCAGCCGGTGCGCGGATCGAGGATGTGACAATAGCGCCGTCCCTCGAAGTCGAACCATCGCTCGTAGTCGCCGCTCGTCGCGAGCGCGCCGTCCTCGAGCGCGATGCGCGCTGCCGCACGCGACGGGTCGCGCGCGTCGCGGATGTCGATGATCCACGGCCGTCCGTCCGGATGCGGACCGACGATGCGCAGGTCGCCGCCGAGGTCGATGAGGCCGTGGCGGATGCCACGTGCGGTGCAGATCGCGCCGGCACGGTCCGCGGCGTATTCCTTCCCGATGCCGCCGAAGTCGAGTTCCATGCCCGCCACGGGAAACGCGAGTCGGGGGCGCATCCACGTGAGCTTCCCCATCCCGACGAGCGGCAGCAGCGCCGCGACATCGGCGGGCGCGGGAGGGACGGCGGCTTCGAAGTCCCACACGCGACGCAGGATGCCCGTGGTGATGTCGAACAGTCCGCCGCTGGTCCGATGACACGCGAACGCGTAGTCGAGCAGCACGGCCGTTTCGTCGTCCACGTCCACGAAGCCGCCGGCCGTGGCCGCCGCATTGACGCGCGACAACTCGCTGTCGGGGCGATACCGCGAGTATTTCGCCTCGATGCGCTCGACCTCATCGATGATCATCCCGGCCGCTTCGTCCGCGATCTCGACGGTCGGCGCGTACAGATGCAGCGTACACGCAGTGCCCATCGCGGGAAACGAGACGCTGTGCAACGGCGCTGCCGCGTGGCGATGCTCCATGGAGCAGAATGTACCCAAGCTGCCGGCACCTCGCCGGTCACGACGAACGCAGGCGCGCGACATGGATGACGCACACGAACTGGTCGATTGCGCGGCCCTGTATCGGATGGCGCTTGCGGGCGTCGATCTGCAGCCGCGCGCGCAGCGGCTGCTCGAGCGTGCCCAACGGAACGTCGGCGCCGCCGACGCCCTGATGGAACTGTCCTGGATCTTCTTCCACCTCGGACCACCTGAACTGGCTGAGGCGGCACAGTCGGCGGCCGTTCGCCTGCAGCAGTATTACCGCCTGCCGCCGCCGGCCGGGCGCGTGGGATTGCGGCTGCTCGCGCTCGTCCCGGAGGGCGACTACGGAGCACGGACGCCGCTCGAGTTCCTGCTCGAGGGTTCGGATGTCGAGCTCGGCCTGCAGTTCGTCGGGCCGTCGCTCCCGTGGCCAGACACGCTTCCGGCCCATGACGTGCTGTTCAACGCGGTGCACGAGTGCGACGAGCACCGCGCGCTGCTCGCGCAGCTCGACGAGCGACTGGCGCTGCTCGGCTGCTCCGCGCTCGACGCGCCGGGCCGTGTGCCATTGGTGGCCCGCGACCGCGCGAGCGTCCTGCTGGAATCCGTGCCAGGGGTGGAGATGCCGCGCACGGTGCGGGTCGGTCGTGCTGCGCTGGAGGCGGCGGTGCGCGGCGATGCGGCGATCACCTCCATGGTGCCGGCGGGGTACCCGGTGATCGTGCGGGCTGTGGGCGCGCACCGCGGCAAGGACATGATGCGCGCCGACGATGCCGCGGGGCTCGCCGCCGCCCTCGATGCGCTCCAGTCCGCGGAACTCTTCGTCTCACGGTTCGTGGATTATCGCAGTGCGGACGGCGCGTGGCGCAAGTATCGCATCGCTCTCGTGGGCGGACGCGCGTTCGCCGTGCATCTCGCCATCTCGTCCCACTGGATCGTGAGTTACGTGAACGCGGGGATGGCGGACGACGCGGCGAAGCGCCGCGAGGAAGCCGCGTTCATGGCCGGATTCGACGACGAGTTTGCCCGTCGCCACGCCGCGGCGTTTCGCGAGATTCACGAGCGATTGCAGATCGAGTACGTCCTGCTCGATTGCGGCGAGATGCCCGATGGCCGGCTGCTGCTCTTCGAGGTCGACACGGCGGCGCTCGTCCACGCGACCGATCCCATCGAGCTGTACCCGTACAAGCAGCCAGCCATGCGAAAGCTCTTCGGCGCCGTCCGGGACCTACTGGAATCGCGGCGCCGGCCGTCCAGTTCCTGAACGTCCCCCGACCCGCCGTTCAAGTCTCGGCTGTTGCGGCCGATATCGAATACATTCGCCGGTTCTGCGCGCGGCCGGGCACCCCTGGCCCGCCGCGGACTCACGAATTCCGACGGCCCAACTCTCACTGGCCACTGCCATGACGACCGCGATTGCTCCTGTCCTCTCCGCCGCCGCGCGTCGCGCCGGCAAGTTCCTCACGTTCCGACTCGGTGATGAGGAGTACGGCATCGAGATCCAGAAGGTGCAGGAGATCATCGGCTCGATGGCCATCACCACCGTGCCGGGAACGCCGCGCCACATCTGTGGCATCGTGAACCTGCGAGGCAAGGTGATCCCGATCATCCATCTGCGCCGCAAGTTCGGCATGGACGACGTGGAGACGACGGCCGAGACGTGCATCATCGTGGTGCAGGT
>CAIRBD010000805.1 GCA_903876745.1 uncultured Gemmatimonadota bacterium | reverse complement strand
GCCGATTGGACCGTCAGCTCGGCGGCGCTGTGGGCGGCCGGTTCGGCGCTGCCGGACCGGCAATCGCTGAACGCGACGACGAGCAGCGTGCACGCCGCCTGCTGGGTCACCCGCGAGGGCGCGCTGCACACCGTGCGTGAGGATGTCGGGCGGCACAACGCCCTCGACAAGGTCCTCGGCGCGCTCTGGCGGGCGGGAACCGTTGCGTCGGACGGATTCATCCTGCTTACCAGCAGATTGAGCTTCGAACTCGTACAGAAGGCGGCGGTCGCGGGGATCCCGCTGGTCGCCGCCGTTTCACGCCCCACCGGTCTCGCCGTGCGTCTCGCGGATCAGGCCGGCATCACCCTCGTCGGCCTCCTGCGCGGCGAAAGCGCCAATGTGTTCACGCACGCTCACAGAATCGTGAGGCCCGGGACGTAGGCCGCTCTCCCACTCGCCACGTCCCTCCCCCTCCCCCTTTCCCTCCCCCTCCCCCTCAGTCATCCCATGTCCTTCCCCACCGATATCGAGATCGCCCAAGCCGCTGTCCCCCGCCCCATCACCGCCGTCGCCGCCGACCTCGGCCTGACGCCCGACGACATCGACCAGTACGGCAAGTACAAGGCGAAGCTGCCGCTCGAGATCTCGCAGCGCCCCGCGAAGGGCCGTCTCGTGATCGTGACGGCGATCAGCCCCACCCCCGCGGGCGAAGGGAAGAGCACGGTGAGCGTCGGCCTCGCGCAGGCGATGCGGCGCATCGGCACCAATGCGGTACTCTGCATCCGCGAACCATCGCTCGGGCCCGTGTTCGGCGTGAAGGGCGGCGCCGCCGGCGGCGGCTACGCGCAGGTGATCCCGATGGAGGACATCAACCTCCATTTCACCGGCGACTTCCACGCCATCTCGAGCGCGCACGCGCTGCTTTCGGCGATGATGGACAACTCGCTGCAGCAGGGGAATCCCACCAACCTCGACCCGCGCCGCATCACGTGGCCGCGCACGATCGACATGAACGATCGCGCGCTCCGCAACGCGGTGATCGGCCTCGGCGGTGTCGGGGACGGCGTCGTACGCGAAGAGCACTGGGTGATCATCCCCGCGAGCGAGATCATGGCGATCGTCTCGCTGGCAAGCAGTCGCGCCGACCTCGAGGAACGCCTCGGGCGCATCATCGTCGGCTCGACGGCCGGAAAGGACCGCAAGCCGGTACGGGCGCGCGATCTCAACGCGTCGGGCGCGATGGCGATGCTGCTCAAGGATGCGATCCGTCCCAACCTCGTCCAGACGCTCGAGGGCGGCCCCGCGCTCGTCCACGCGGGTCCGTTCGGCAACATCGCGCACGGCTGCAACTCGATCATCGCCACGAAGACGGCGCTCGCGCTCGGCGATGTGGTGGTGACGGAGGCCGGTTTCGGCAGTGACCTCGGTGCGGAGAAGTTCTTCGACATCAAGTGCCGCTTCGGCGGACTGAATCCCGAGGCCGCGGTGCTCGTGGCCACGATCCGCTCGCTCAAGATGCAGGGCGGCGCCGACAAGAAGAGCCTCAAGGTGGAGGACATCGCGGCGCTGGAGCGCGGGCTGCCGCACCTCGCGCACCACGTGAAGAACGTGCAACAGTTCGGTCTGCCCGTGGTGGTGGCCCTGAACCGCATCCTGCACGATACGGACGCTGAGCTGAAGATGGTGCAGGACTACGCCGCGAAGCTCGGTGTGAAAGTCGTGCTCACCGAGGTGTGGGCGAAGGGCGGCGCCGGCGGCGAGGATCTCGCCAAAGAAGTGCTGGCGATGCTCGACGCCAAGACGGGGCGGTACGCGCCGCTGTATGACGCGAAGCTCCCCATCAAGGAGAAGATCGAGACGATCGTGCGGAAGGTGTACGGTGGCGATGGCGTGGACTATGCGCCGGCTGCGGACCGCGCCATCGAGTATCTCACGTCCATCGGCATGGGCGAGACGCCCGTCTGCATCGCGAAGACGCAATACTCACTCACCGACGACGCGTCGCGCCTGTGCGTGCCGAAGGGATTCCGCATCACGATCAACGAAGTGTACGGCTCGGCGGGCGCCGGTTTCGTGGTGGCCAAGGCCGGGGACATCATGACGATGCCGGGGCTGCCGAAAGTGCCGGCGGCCGAAGGCATGTCGATCGACGCCAAGGGCGAGATCGTCGGACTCAGCTGACCGCGGCGCGCGGTGCGTGAAACAAGGAGGCCCGCCTCGAATCCGAGGCGGGCCTCCTTCACATAGGGAACTGACGCAGGCGACCTACGGCACCACGGCCGCCGCCGGAGCCGCCGGCATCTTCTTGAGCGCCGGATCTCCCGCGTGCTTCACGTACGTGTCGAGCCAAGCCGTCCAGCGGGCCCACTGGTCGAGCATCGTCTCCTTCGTGGCCGGCCCGTGGTCCTCGTACGGGTACATGTAGAGCGACGCGGTCTTTCCGTTGGCACGCAGCGCCTGCATCATGCGCACGGAGCTGATGGGGTCGGTGCCGACGTTCTGATCCTCGATGGAGTGATACATGAGGATCGCACCCTGCATCTTGTCGGCCAGGAGCATGGGCGACATGTCGAGGTACGTCTTTTGGCCGCTCCAGAGGTCGCGTCGCTCGCTCTGGAATCCGGTCGGCGTGAGGGTGCGGTTGTACATGCCGTCGCCCGCGATGCCCGCCTTGAAGAACGGCGAATGCGTCATCGCGTTCATCGTGCTGAACGCGCCGTAGCTGTGGCCGCCGATGCCCAGGCGCTGCCGGTCGATGAACCCCTGCTTGTCGAGTTCGTCGATCACGGCCGACAGGTTCATCACGAGGTCCGAGATGTAGTTGTCGTTCATCCGCCCGGCTTCACCCACGATGGGCGGATCGAAGTTCGCGACCGCGTAGTCCTGCGTGGCGAGGAACTCGATCGTGCGCGCTCCGGCGACGGGGAACCGATTGACGTTCTCGGTGCGCAACGTGCGCTCGTAGCCCGCCTGGTCGGTGTACTCGTAGGGATAGAACCAGAACATCCCCGGGAGGCGAGTCCCGGCCTGGTAGCCGGCGGGGAGCGTGAGCCGCACGATGAAGTGAATGCCGTCGGCACGCGTGACGGTGATGCGCTTGCGCACGAGGTTCGTGAACTCGGGCGAGTAGTCGACGTTCTTCGTCACGCGCGTGGACGCGCCGCTCTTGATGTCGCGCACGAACGCGTCGGCAACGGACGTCGGCGATTCCCGCGTCACGATGACCTTCGAGAAATCGTCGTCGAGCACCGCGTTGACCGCTTCGAATCCTTCCTTCGCGCCCTCGAAGATGCGCGTTTTGGCGCCCGTCTTGACGTCCACGCGGTCGACGAACTCGCGGGGCGCGTCCTTCAGATAGTCGCGGAAGTACTGCGTGCCCTGCAAGTACACCGCCCCGTCCGTCGACACGAGCGCGACCTGACCACCCAGCGTACCGCGCTTGGTCATCATGGCGCCGGGGTTGGTATAGAACGAGAGCGAGTCATCCCCTGCACCGCCGCGACCACCGACGGGAGCGCCGCCACCGCGACCACCGCGTCCGCCGAGGAACGACGGAGTGAAACCGCGTTGCCGCACGATGCTCATCTTCTTCGTGGGCTCAGCCAGGTTCACGGCGTACAGTTCACCCATGCCGCTGGTGGTCGCCGCAGCGAAGATCATCTTCGCGTCGTCGGTGAGCGTGATGCTGGAGAGCGCGCCGTCCGCGGTGTAGAGCACCTTGGTGTCGGCGGTGCCGAACGG
>CAIRBD010000804.1 GCA_903876745.1 uncultured Gemmatimonadota bacterium | reverse complement strand
TTTCGCATCCACGCCGCCCGAGAGGATCTTGCCCGAGACCGGGATCACCGTGTTGTGCGCGCGGGCGAGCCGCGTGATGGAATCGAGGAGGATCACCACGTCGCGCCCGCATTCCACGAGGCGCTTCGCCTTCTCGATGACCATGTCGGCCACCTGCACGTGCCGGCTCGCGTGCTCGTCGAAGGTGGAGCTGATCACCTCGGCGCTCGGCACGCTCGCGATGAAATCGGTGACTTCCTCCGGCCGCTCATCGATGAGCAGCACGAACAGCGCGATCTCCGGGTGATTCTCGGCGATCGCGTTCGCCATCTTCTGCAGGAGGATCGTCTTGCCCGCGCGCGGCGGCGCCACGATCAGCCCGCGCTGTCCCCTGCCGATGGGAGCGATGAGGTCTACCACGCGCATCGCCAAATCGGGGTCGGCGGTCTCGAGACGGATGCGCTGATCGGGATAGCGCGGCTTGAGGCTGTCGAACGGCACGCGACTCAGCGCCGCCTCCGGTGCCTCGCCATTCACCGATTCCACCTGCAGCAGCGCCAGGTACTTCTCCCACGCCTTGGGCGGCCGCACGCGGCCGCGGATGGTGTCGCCCGTCTTCACCCCGAACCGGCGGATCTGCGTCTGCGAGACGTAGATGTCGTCCGGGCCGGCGAGATAGTTGTAATCTGCGCTGCGCAGGAAGCCGAACCCCTCGCTCATCAGTTCGAGCGTCCCTTCGGCGCGCAACGCGACGTCGGCGCCGAGCAGGGAGTGCTCGATCCGATAGATGATTTCCTGCTTGCGGAGGCCGAGCGTGCCCTGGATCTGCAGCCCTTCGGCCATCAGCTGCAGTTCGGGGACCGGCTTGCGACGGAGTTCGGAGATGTCCAAAACGGTTTCGCGGGGGCGACGACGCGCGCCGAAGGGGAGGGAGGGAAGGGAAGCGCGAATGAAGGGGGGGTGATGCGCGAGGCGGGATTCGAACCCACGACCTCTGCCTCCGGAGGGCAGCGCTCTATCCAGCTGAGCTACTCGCGCCCAATCCACGGTCCGGACTTGCCGGATTCAGCGGGGCCGCTGGCGCGGCCTCTCCACGGGCGAAGCACGAAAGGTACCCCGGCGCCGTTGGCGTGACAAGGACACGGTTACTGCGTGCTTGACACCCAATGAGCCCGGCGTGAGACTCTGCGTGACGTAACTGCGGTATCCTGAACCCGAGTCCCCGTGCGACTTTTTGTCCTCCTTGCCGACGATGCCCGCCTGCACGTCGCGCGGTCGGTCGGTCCCTCGTGCCACGTGCTTCCGGAGTGCGGCCCGGACGACGCGCTCAGCGCCATCGGCAAGCGTGAATGCGATGCGCTCATCATCGATCCGTCCATCCTCGCGTCGGACGTCTACGAGCGCGTGCTCGAGGCGATCGCGACGACCGCCGTTCCGGTGCTCCTCTACACGCCGCTCACGGCGCTCGGTGCCCAGCGCGTGCTCCAGATCGAAGCGGCGGGGCCGCACGAACTGCTCCTGCGCGGTATCGACGACGACCCCCTGCTGATCTGCCGCAAGCTGGCATCGCTGCCCGTGCCCACCGTCTCGACGATGCTGCTCTCGAGGGCCGCGAAGCGGTTGAGCGAGTTCCCGGAGTCGCTGCGCACGGCATCCGTCGCGCTCTTCGGTTCGGGCCCGCTCCCTCGGTGGGTGGATGAGCTGGCCGCCACATCGGGCTTCGCGCGCCGCACCGTGGACCGCTGGATGCATCGCACGGGGCTCAATGGCTCCTCGGCGCTGCTCGACGTGGCGCGGCTGTCGCGCGCGTGGGAGCCGCTGGCGGAGCACGGGCGCCGGCCTACCGAGGTGTCCGAGGAACTCGGCTATCCGCGCATGCGCCTGTTCCTGTCGCACGCGCGCCGCCTTGTGCACGCGACGCCGGCCGAGATCGGTCAGCGGCTGTCGCGCGAGGAATTCACAGCGCGGCTCTCCACCGCGCTGCTCGAACGCTGAACAGCACGCCTGGGCGCACGCTCGCAGTCGTCTCGCCGCTCGGCGAGGCGTTGTTGGTGGGCGCGCTGGTGGCGTTGCTCCATCTCGTGACGAGCGTGTCCGGCGCGTTCATCGCGGGCGCGTTCGGAGACGACGGCGTGTATCTCGTACTCGGCCGCGCGCTCGCCGACGGGCACGGATACCGCTCGATGCACCTCGTCGGCACACCCGTGCACGTGAAGTATCCGCCGGGTTTCCCGTTCATCCTCTCTCTGTTGTGGCGCGTTGGTGGGTCCGTGGATGCCGTGCAGCGGCTCGTCGGATGGCTGCATCCGGTGGTCGTCGGCGCCGGGGCGGGAATGTGCTGGTGGATCGGCCGGGCGCGGCTGCAGGCGCCGCGTGCACTCCTTGTGCTGCTCGTGCTCCTGCCCTTCGCCTTCGAAGCGTCGGTCGAGTACTACGGCATCGCGCTCTCGGAGCCGTGGTTCATCCTCTGCTGGGCCACGGTGACGGTGCTCTGGTGCGTGATCACGAGCACGACACCCGGCGCGCGGCGGTCGTGGCAGTTCGCGCTGCTCGGCCTCTCGGTGGCGGCCGCGATCCTCGTGCGCACGCAGGGCGTGGCGCTCGTGCCGGCGTTGGTCGCGGCCATCTTCCTCGCGCGGACGACGCGCGTGGAACGGCTGGTCGCCGCCGTCGCCGCATTCGCGCCCCTCGCCGCCTGGTTCGCGTATCATCACGCGCTCGTGGCGCGCGGTCCGGTCTCGTCGCTCGCCGAGGAGACGTCGTACGTCGACTGGATGGTGCGCGGCGGCGCGGGTGCGATGCACGCGTTCGCGGAGAACGTGCAGTTCAACGTGCTGTGGTATCTCCGCACCTTCGGCGCCTACGTGAGTGCGATGGACGCGCTCGGCGTGGCCTGCGCGGCGGTGCTGTTCGGCGGGATGATCGTGGCCGCATGCGTGGCGCTGCGCCGCGAGCCGCTGCTGGCGCTGTCGTCGCTCGGCGGCGTGTCCATCGTGGCGCTGTGGCCGTTCGCGCAGGACCGGTTGCTGCTTCCGGTGCTTCCGTTCCTCGGGCTCGCCGCGGCTGCGGCGGTGGTGCCGACGCTGCGGCGCGCACCGGCCGTTGTGGGACGCGCGGTCGCTTACGTGAGTCTGGCGGCGTGCGCGCTCGTGTTGATGCGGCAGCCCGAGGTGCGTCGCGAAGGGATCCGCGCCGCCGCCGAGGGGCGCGGGCCGGCGTTCTACACGCCCGTGTACGCGCTGCTCACGAACTCGCGATTTGCGTCGCAGGCTTCGCGTTGGGTGCGCGAGAACACGCCGGCCGCGGATCACGTGATGATCGATTACCCGTCGGCCGCCAACCTGTACTCGGGGCATCTCACCGTGCCCGCCACGCAGGCCGAGAGCCGTTTGCTCGAGAGCGTGTTCGTCGTGCCCGGACGGTACGTGGCCGCGAGCATCCTGCGCGACAGCGTGCGGTGGGTGATCCCCGGCATCGTCGGTGGCGACCGCGAGGGGCCCGGGATCCTCCGCGATCTCGACACGATCATGGATCGCTGTCCGGGCGTGCTCACGTCAGGGGTAAAGAGCGAGCGCGACTACCGGTACATCTTCCGCGTGTCGGGTGATCTTGCGTGCCTCAGCGGCATCGCCGCGGGCGGCGATCGCTGAACAGCCGCCGCTCGATCGGGAATCCGGGACGGGTTACGCCTGGCGCTTGAAGGGGCGCGAGACCGCCGGCGCCTTCACGACGTTTCCGGTGCGAGTAGGGAAAGTCCGATCCGACGCCATCCCGTCGCTCGGTGACGCGGCGAACACGATCACCGTGAGCCCGAAGCTGTTCCCTGACGTGGACGTTCCGTACGTCTTCACGAAGAACCTCGCCGCCGAACTCGTGCTCACCTACCCACAGCAGCATGACGTGAAGCTGAACGGCACGAAGATCCGCATATTCCAGCATCTGCCGCCGACGCTACTCGCCGAGGACCATTTCATGCCCAACGAGACGATCCGTCCGTGCGCGGGCGCCGGCGTGACGTCACGCTCATCTCGAACGTGAGCATCACGGTCCCGGACGTGGGAGCACTCGATCTCAACAGCAGCTCGGTGGGTGTCGCCGGTCAGGTCGGCGCCGACATCAAGCTCGCGCCCTAGCAGTGCATCAACATCGACATCAAGAAAGCCATGATCGGCACCGACGTGAAAAAACCAGGCTCGAAGGTGTCCGCCGTGAACATCGATCAGTGGCTGTTGAGTATCGGGTATGGCTACCGGTTCTAGAGCTCCTGATGAAGTCGTTCCAACCGCATGAAGCGCCTCGGTCCACGAGAGTGGACCGAGGCGCTCGGTTTTGCCCTGCGGGAGATCGTGCCGGCGCGGCTACCGCCTCCAGCGCACCAGTTCCGCCTGCCCGAGCAACGTCGTCACTTGCTGCAGCGCCGAGCCGTCGACGTGCATCGCCCAGAACTGCCAGCTCCCCGTGCGATTGGAGTTGAACACGAGCCAGTCGCCGCTGGCGTTCCAGTCCGGATGCGCATCGTCCGCGGCGGCGTTGGTGATCGGCTGCAGGTTCGTGCCGTCGGCGTTGATGACGTACAGATGGTCGTTCGTCGCGGTGCCCACGCGGCCGGCGAAGACGAGCTTGGAGGCATCAGGGGACCACGCGACCCCCGTGACGTTCATCGAAGACGGCGCGATCGTGCGCACGTCGCTGGCCACGGCGGTCTGCGGCAGCGACTTCATCGGCGGCATGGCGGTCTGCGTCGCGGGATCGAACAGCATGCGGCGCTTCGACGGCGCCGCACCGGCGTCACGCGCCATGAAGGAGCGAATGCGGTCGAGCGTATCGGTGGTGATGCGGCCGCCATTGCGCAAGCGGTTGGCGAGCTTGCCGTCATTGACCGCGCGGCGGCCGAAGGTGGATTCGGCCAGCCCGCGCTGGCGGCAGAATTCGCTGATCTCCTGAAGGATCT
>CAIRBD010000803.1 GCA_903876745.1 uncultured Gemmatimonadota bacterium | reverse complement strand
GTGATCCACCCGCGCTGCCGGAACTCGATGGCGAAATCGATGTCGCGCGGCAGCGTGGGGAGGAAGCCGGCGAGCGCGGGGAGCTCCACCGGGGCGAAGTCGGGCCCCATCTGGATGAGCACCGGCCCGAGCTTCGGACCCAGTTCACGCGCCACGTCGCAGAATCGCCGCAGCGTGTCGTCCGCGCCGCGCAGTCGGTGCTCGTGCGTGATCTCCTGCGGCAGCTTGAGCGCGAACGTGAAGCCCGCACCCACCCGCGCCGCCCAGTTGCGCACCGTGGTCGCGGCCGGCACAGCGTAGAACGTGGAATCCACCTCGACGGTGGAGAACGCGCGCGCGTACGTCGTGAGAAAATCGACGGGCTTGGTGCGCGAGGGATACATCGGACCCACCCACGCGGCGTAGTTCCAGCCCTGGCAGCCGAGGCGGATGTTCGAGGTCACGGGGAGAATCGACGCATCCGCGTGGGCGGCGTCAAGTCGCGGCGCGCTACGGCGCCGGGAGGACGAGCAGCGTGACGGTGACCGTCTGCGGACTGTTCGTGATGCCGGTGGCCGTCGAGCGCACGTCGAGCGTGGCCGAGTAGCGCCCGGCGGCGAGCCCGCCCACCGACGCGCGCAGTGAGATCGTGGCCGGCGCATTCGACGAGGCGAGGTTCGTGGATAGCCATCCAGTCGGCTCGCCCACACCATAGGCGGCGGGCCCCGCGAGAAGATTGGAGAGTTGCCCCGCGCCCGCGTTCGTCACGTCCACCGTCTGCACGGCGAGCGTGCCGTCGCCGCGCACGCCGGAGAAGAGCACGGAGGTCGTCGAAAGGCCGATCGCCGGTCGGCTCGTGTTCTGCGACCCCACCGGCGTCGACACCGTGATGGCTCCAGGTTCGCCGCAACCGACGATCGCGAGCACGGCGAGGCATGCGCTCGACGCGAGCAGGAGGACGGTGGACGGGCGACGACGCATGCGTTGAGGATACTTCGCCGCGCCCGTCGGCGTTATGTTCCCGCGCATGCCGACTGCTTCCTTTGCGCACGTCCTCGCGGCGCTTGCGCTGCTCTCGGGGTGCCGCGCCCCGGCCAGCACGCCCCAGCCGTTGTCCGTCCCCACGGGCACGGTCGTCGTGAGCAACATGAACGACAACACGGCCACGATCATCGACGCCGCCACCGGCCACGTGCGCGCCACGCTACCGACGGGCCCCACTCCACACGAAGTCACCATCTCGCGCGACGGGCGCACGGCGGTCGTGAGCAACTACGGGGTGCGCGGCAGGCCCGGCAACAGTCTCACCGTGATCGACGTCGAGAGCGCCGTCGTGCTGCGCACGCTCACGCTCACCGCGTTCCAGCGGCCGCACGGGATGGCGTTCCTCCCCGGCGATACGCTGCTCGCCGTGACGAGCGAGCCCGCGCAGGCCGTGCTGCTGGTGGACGTGCGCGACGGCCGCGTCATCACGACGCTACCGACGAACGGGCGCACCTCGCACATGCTCGGTCTCGCGGCGAACGGCGATCGCCTCGTCACCGGCAACATGTCCGACAACACGATCTCGGTGATCGACGTCGCGCGGCGCGACTCCACCGCGCTCATCGCGGTGGCGCGCCAGCCCGAGGGGATCGCCCTCTCGCCCGACGGGCGCTGGGTGTGGGCGGGGAGCAATCTCGACAGTCTCGTCGTGGTGATCGACCTGCGTCGCGGCGCCGCGGTCGATACCGTGCGCGGTTTCGGGATGCCCTACCGCATCGCCGTCACACCCGACGGCGCGACGGTCGTCGTGAGCGATCCGCTGCGCGGTGAAGTACGGGTCATCGGCGCCGCTGACCATCGCAACCGCTTTCGCATTGCCGTGCCGCACGACGGCATCGTCGCGACCGCGGAGTTCCCCCGCTCCCCCTCCCCTGAGGGCGTCGCCGTCTCTCGGGATTCGCGCTGGGCGTTCGTCACGTTGCAAGGCCGCAACCAGATGGCGACGATCGATCTCGCCCGGGGCGTGATCGTGGCGTACGCGCCGACGGGCGTGTGGAGCGATGGCATCGGTTATTCGCCGGTATCGGGCATACCGCAGTAGCGCGCGACCACCG
>CAIRBD010000802.1 GCA_903876745.1 uncultured Gemmatimonadota bacterium | reverse complement strand
CGGGGCTCATCGCGCAGGCTCAGGGCACCGGCACGGCGCAGGCGCTCTCGTGCGCCGACGTGCCGGGCGCGGTGGACTACGTGCTGACCCCGTCCGACGTGGGCGCGCTGAACGCCGTGGCGGACCAGATGAACGTGCAGATCACGGCGCTGGCGAAGCAGAATGGATGGGCGCTCGTGGACGCCAACGCGGTGCTCACCCAGATCGGGGCCGCGCGGCCCGCCTACAGCGTGGCGGCGCAGCTGGGCTGCCTGAATCCCTACGGTCAGTATGTGTCGCTCGACGGGGTGCACCCCAACGTGGCGGGACACCAGCTCATCGCCAACGCGGCTGCCGAGGCGGTGAATGCCGCCTACGGATTCTCGATCCCCACGGTACCCGTGGCGCCGCTCACCCCCGCGCAGCTCTGTCCATGACACCCCCGAACAGTTACCGACGGCCGGCCGCGTCGTCATATCACTGTTACGGCACCGGTGGCATGGAGTCTCCGGCGGTGGGCGGGTCTGTCCACGGCGCGTGTGGGTGGTTACACTAGCGTCGTGAGCATGACAAACCCCCTCGATCCGCAGGAACCTCTGGTCGACGCCGATCAGGCGATCATCGACCGCGTGCTTGCCGGCGAACCCGGCGCCTTCAGCATCCTCGTCACGCGCTACAGCGACGCGCTGTACCGGCACGCGGTGGGGATGACGGGGAGTCCGGACGACGCCGCGGATATTCTGCAGAACTCGTTCATCAAGGCGTACCACCACCTGGGTGAGGTGCGCGGCCGCTTCGATGCATGGGTGTTCCGGATCGTGGCGAACGGGTGCAAGGACTGGCTCAAGAACATCCGGCGCACGCACGTCAGTTACGAAGAGGACGATCAACCGTCTGGATACGAGACGCCGGAGGAAGAGCTGGATCGCGGCGAGCTGCGGGGCGACCTTGACGGCGCCTTGGCGGCTCTCCCCGCGTCCCTCCGGGAGGCGTTCGTGATGAAGCACGTGGAAGGCCGCTCCTACGAGGAGATGGCCGACCTGCTTGGCACGAGCGTTGGGGCGTTGAAGATGCGGGTACACCGCGCCCGAGAGGCGCTTCAGAGACTGCTGGAGGATCGATACCAATGATGATGGACAATCTCGAACCGCGCGACGCGGGCCGCACCGAACCGGCCGCTCCCCGTACACCGTCGGAGCAGGCTCCGATGACCGACCGCGAAGTGCCGCTGTCGGCGCATCACACTGCCGAGGCCGTGCACGCCTGGCTCGACGGCGAAGCCGTGAGCGAAGAGGCGCTGCAGGCGTCCGCCAAGGACTACGCGTTCTGGCAGCGTGTCGAGGCCGAGACGCAGCAGCGCCGCCGGATGCAGACGCCGACGTACGTCACGGCACAGATCATGAGTGCGATCAGCAAGCGCTGACCGTCCTCCAGGATGTGCGAAGGGCCGGTCCCGACGGGACCGGCCCTTCGTGTCTTCCCGGATTGCCGTGCCTCGCGCTAGATCGCTTCTGAGAGCGAGCTCATCGTGAACTCGCGCACCTTGATGGGCGGCATGTACGTGGCGCCGCCGGCGCCGAGCGCCTCGCTCGCGTTCACGCGCACCGGCGTGCCGAGCATCTCGAGGTTGTTGAGGAAGAAGATCGGCGATTCGTTGAAGCGGAAGTTCTTCACCGGGTGCGTGACCTTCCCGTTCTCGATGAGGAACGTGCCGTCGCGCGTGAGGCCGGTGCTCACCAGCGTGCGCTGATCGACCGAGCGGATGTACCAGAAGCGCGTCACGAGCAGGCCGCGTTCCGTGCTCTTGATCATGTCGGCCACGGACGAGTTGCCGCCGAGCATGCGCAGCGAGCGGCCGCCGCCACCTCCGCCGCCACCACCTCCACCGCCGCCACCGAATCCGCCACCGCCGCCCGAGCGCGTGGGTTTCACGCCCTGCTTCTGCGCCCAGTACCGGTCGTAGTTCAGCGTCTTCACGATGCCGTTCTCGATCCACACCACTTTCTCGAGTGGCGCACCGTCCTGATCGTAGCCGCCACCGGTGCTCGGCGAGTCGGAGGGATCGCTGATGAGCGTGACGCGTTCGTCGACGACCTTCATGCCGAGCTTGTTGCCGCCGCCCGGCTTGGAGAAGAACGACCGGCCTTCGTCGGCGGCGCGGGCCTGCATGGCGCCGCTGATGGCCTGTACCAGATTGCCGACCGCGGTCGGCTCGAGGATCGTGACGTACCGCCCGGGCTCGACCGCGACGGGACCGCGCGATGACATCGCCTTCTCCACCGCCGTCGCGGCCACGCGCTCGGCGTCGATGTCCCCGAACACATCGCCGTCGGAGCAGGCCCATCCCGAGCCCGTGCCGTCGGTGGTGCGCACCGTCGCGGTCATCGTGACGACGGAACTCGAGTCGTACGCGAAGAGTCCTTTGGAATTCGCGAGGGCCGATGCGCCCGCCCGGCACTCGATGAAGCCCGTGGCGATGAGCCCGGCCGCGCGCGAGCGTTCGGTCACCTTCTTGGCGGCGAGCGCGCGCTCCGCCGGCGACGGGAGCTCGATGATGCGGTTCTTCATCGCCGGATACTGGTAGTCCTGCGCGCCCAGTTCCGGCATGCGCTCCGGATTCGGCGGGACGAGCTTGGCGATCTCGTGCGCCTGCTTCGCGGCGGCGGCGAGCGAGGCGTCGTCGAGGCGGTTGGTGACGGCGCTCGCGGCGCGGTTGCCGACGAACGCGGTGATCGTGACGGTCACGTCGCGGTTCTCGCCGGACGTCGTGACCTGATTCACGGCAAAGCGCGTGTCGGCGCGGGCCGACGAGCCGATCGTGACGCGCGTCTCCTCGGCGGGCGACACCTTGAGCGCGCGGCGCGCGAGGTCTTCGGCTTCGCTGCGCGAGAGGATGTCGGCGGACGCGAAGAGCGACCGCGGTGCGATGTGGTCGCTCACGCCTTCCTCCCGGTGTTGATGATGTTGACCTGCGTGAAGTGCGCGGGGACGCAGCCGTGGCTCACGGAGTTGCTCTGGCCGGGCTGACCCTTGGCGTCGCCGAAGGCGCCGCCCAGGTGGTAACTGCGGGGCCCGCCGATGCGGTCCATCGCCTTCCAGAAGATGGGGGTCTGGAACTGATAGGCGACGTCCTTGAGCATGCCGACGATCTTGCCGCCCTTCACTTCGTAGAATACCTGACCCGCGAACTGGCCG
>CAIRBD010000801.1 GCA_903876745.1 uncultured Gemmatimonadota bacterium | reverse complement strand
CGGATGAACCCGGCGAGCGGCACCAGGTGTGCCGCGCGACCGGCGAGCGCCGCGCCCTGCTCGGCGATGCGCACGGCGCCCGCGCGCAACGGGCCGAGCGACGCGTTGTCCCAGTTGACCTCGCCCTCCGGATGGATGAGCGCCCCGTGGCCGTCGGCCAGCACGCGCCCCGAATAGGCGAGCGCGCGATCGAGTTCGTCGCCGCGCACGGCGGCGACGAGTCCGTTGGACAACCAGAGCCGTCGCATCGCGGCGCCCATGCCGTTCACGATCAGCGGGTCGGCCCACGAGGCCGCGAGCGGCGCGAACCGGCCCGTGAGCCACTTGTCCAGCATCCAGTCGGTGAAGAACTCCGGATGATTGGGGCACAACACGAACGGCGCGGTAAGCGCGTCGCGGAGGCGCTGCGCGTCGTCGGACGGCACATGGATGGCCGCCACGCGGGCAACGCGCGGGAGCACGACGCCGTCGGTGATCCAGCCGAGCGCGCGCATGAGCGCCGGCTGCGGGAACGGCGTGTGGAATCGTTCGACCGACTTCGGTCCGGCCGCGTGCGGCGACATGCGTGGAAGATGGCAGGTCTTCGCCGCGTCCGCACCCCCCGCCGAGCGGCTAGGGCTTGGCCTTGTGCGCCAACTCGCGCACGTACATCGCCACGGAGATCATCTCGTCGGGGGTGAGCTTGTCCTTGAAAGACTTCATGTTCTTCCCCTTGCCGCGCGTCAGGATGGTCACGATCGAGTCGTCCCTGCGCCGCTTGATGAACGCGGCATCGAACGTGGCGATGCGATCGTACTTCACCTGCATGTTCTGCGGCGGAACGCCACGCACACCGTGACATTCGCGGCAATGCAACTCATAGATGGGCTTGCCGTCCACCAACTGGGCGGAAGCGCGTGTGGCGGCAGCGGATGTGAGCAACGACAGGACGAGCAGGACTCCACGGGACACGAGCACAGGCCTCACGATGTTCGGGGACGACGGCGGCCGCTGAATGGGCTCGCCCTCGGGGACGTTAACCCCCAGCGCCGTGGCGCCGGCATCGATTCAAGTTCCGGCTCGCATCGACCGATACTCTGGTCACGTGCTGCGAAACGGCGGCGCTCGTGCGTTTCCATGAACCCAAGGCCATGGACTCCCCGAAACCGAAGTATCGGACGCTCGACCTCACCGCTCAAGCGCCGGGCGCGTGGAAATCGCGCGGCTACACGGAGATCCACGTGTCGCAGCGCCCCAAAGCGGCCGCGTCCACAACCGTGGACATTTCCGGGCGCGGCTCGCGATTGCCAGAGCAGGTGACCGCACCCCGCAGCTTCAAGGCGCGCCCGCCGGAAGGCAGCCCACCCGAGGCACGCCCGCAGGACGCACACCCACAGGAAGCGAGCCCGTCGGAAGGACGCCCGCGCTCCCTCACACCGCGAGCCCCGACCCCGCGCGCGCCCACACCTCGGCTCCCGATGCAGGCCATCCGGCGCGGCACACCGGTGGCCGCCGACGTGATGGTCGCCATCGCGGCCGTCCCGCGTCGCGTGGCGCCCGCGCCGCACGGCCGAGAAGCCGCCCGGCGACTAGAAGCCCGGAACGCGCACTTGAGTTGGCGTCCACACTTCGCCGACCGGGCCAGAACGTGGTTCGGGGACCTCGAGGTGTTGCTCTGGATCGGCGCGATACTCACGACGGTGGCGATCGCCACGCCGTTCGTGCTGCGCGTCGTTCCCGCCAGCATCCGCGCGAACAAAGCCAGCGAGCAACTCACGACGGGGTATCGCGAACTGTTCGAGGCCGAGGAGCGCGAACTGAAGAGCTCCGGCCACTACGCCGACCCGGCGTGGGCACTCCGTCACGAGGGCATCGCGGCGCTCGAGGACCCGGATTTCGAGGTGGTGCAATCCACCTCCGACGCCAACCACTGGTTTCTCCAGATGCGCTCGGCGCGCTCGGGCGCGGTGTGCACGGCGCTCTCGATGACGTTCCTGAACCGGCGCGGCGGCGGATTCCGCTACTCGTGCACCAAGGAGCCGCGCGAGGAACCCGCGGCACCGGGCGGCTCCGGCCGCTGAGAGACGAACGGGACGGCAGCCGGCAACGGCGCCGCCCCGTTTGAGATTTTCGGACTGCAGCCGATGATACCAGTGAGACGCGTGACGTCGGTGTCGCGCGGATCGGAAGCTGGCGGCCGGCGCCGCACCGTGGCGTCTGGCAACGGGCATCGTTCAGGGAACCCTGCATGCGGACCGCACTGCGCAGCCTGTCGTTGAAGCTGATCGTCCCGATCTCGGCGGCGCTCGCCCTCGTGTTCATCGCGCAGGCGGCGTGGCAATGGCGCTCGCGTCAGGCGGAACTGGTGACGACGCTGGAAGCACAGGCGCGCGAGACGAGTGCGGTGGTCGAATCGACGCTGCGGCACGCGATGATCAAGGTGGACATCGAGGCCGTCGACACGATGATGGCGCGCGTGGGACGCATCGCCAGCATCAAGCGCACGTTCATCGTCACCCCCAAGACGCGGGTGTTCAAGTCGTCCGACTCGGTGATGGTCGACAAGAAAGTGTCGATCCCCATCATCGACAGCGCCATCGCGTCGGCGCGCGACACCGCGGCGTTCTCGGCCGCGGCGGGCAGTGCCGATCCGTTCGTGACCGGCGTGACGGCGTTGCGCGCCGAGAAGGCCTGTCTCGAGTGCCACGACGAGAAGAAGATCGGGGAGCCGATCGGGTTCCTCGTGATGGAACTCTGGGCCACGGACGAGTTGGCCACGATGCGCGCGAGTCAGCTCCGCAACGTCGCGGTCAGTTTCTTCGTGGTGGTGTTCCTCGGCGCCGGCCTCTGGTTCGTCACGCGAACGATCACGCGCCCGCTCGCCACGATCACCGCGGCGGCCGCGCGCATCGCGCAGGGCGACATCCATCAGGAAGTCACGGTCACCTCGAACGACGAACTCGGCGTGCTCGCCGACTCGTTCCGCGACATGATCCAGTACATCCGCGGCGTTGCGCACGCCGCCGACGGCCTGAGCAAGGGGGATGCGAGCGCGCAGCTGGTGCCGCGCGGCGAGCAGGACGTGCTCACGCACTCGTTCGTCCGTCTCCAGGCCACCATCCGCGATCTCACCGTCGAGGCCAACCGCCTCGCCGAGTGGGCCAAGGACGGCGCCCTCGACAAGCGCGGGAACGAGGCGCAGTTCAGCGGCGCGTTCCGCGACCTGGTGCACGGGATGAATCTGATGGTCGAGGCCGTCGGCAAGCCGGTCGCGGAATCGACCGACGCCCTCGAGCGCCTCGCCAGCCGCGATCTTACGACGCGCATGAACGGCG
>CAIRBD010000800.1 GCA_903876745.1 uncultured Gemmatimonadota bacterium | reverse complement strand
CGCCTCGCGTTCGACGCGGCGCGCGGCCGGCTGTGGGTGGTGTGCAAATCCTGCGAGCGGTGGAACCTCTCGCCGCTCGATGAGCGCTGGGAGGCGATCGAGGAGTGTGAGCGCTCGTTCCGCGCGACGAAGCTGCGGGTGTCCACGGAGAACGTGGGGCTCGCGAAGTTGCGCGATGGCACCACGCTGGTGCGCATCGGTGATCCGCAGCGACCGGAGATGGCGGCGTGGCGGTATGGGGATCAGTTCGGGAGGCGGCGGAGGAAGCATGTCGCCGTCTCGACTGCCGTCGCACTCGCCGCCGCAGGGTTCGTATGGGCTGGTCCCATCGCCGGTTTGTTGCCGATCGGCGGATTCAATGCGCTGAACATGGTGAATCTCATGAGGAACCAGCGCACTGCCGCCCGCGTGACGCTCGGCGGCAAAGTCCACCGCTTGACGGTGTCCGAACTCGCCAACGCTGAACTCGTGCCGGTGGGGCTCGCCGACTGGCGACTTCGGGTCTGGTATTCGGAGAGTTGGCAGACGTACAGATGGGCGGAGTTGACCGGCGACGAGGGGCGTGAGGTGCTGCGCACGGTCCTCCCACGCGTCAACGCGTCGGGCGGGAGCGCGGTCCACGTCCGTGACGCCGTAGGCCTGCTCGACACCTTGCCCTCCCAGGCGAGCATGTTCCACAGCGCCGCATGCGCGCCGCGCAACCGCGGGTCGTGGAGCCGTTGGTACAAGCGGCCCGGCGACAAACTCGCCACGCTGCCGGCTCCTTACCGTCTCGCCCTCGAGATGTCCCTTCACGAAGCCGACGAACGTCGCGCCCTCGACGGCGAACTCGCCGAACTCGAAGAGCGCTGGCGCGAGGCTGAGGAGATCGCCGCCATCAGCGACGACATGTTCCTGCCGGAAGGGGTCCGGCGCGCCCTGAACCGCCTCAAGGGTGATTGAACCAACCCCTTCGGGCCATTATACTTAACAGGCTACGCCCGAACCCAATCCGCCACATGCCGACGTACGAATTCCGCTGCCCCGCGGGGCACGATTTCGAAAAGCTCATCATGAAGATCAGCGAGGCTCCGGCCGCGCTGCCATGCCCTGTATGCGGGGAGTCCGCCGGACGGCGCATCTCCGCCGGCGGTGGCCTGCTCTTCAAGGGCTCGGGCTTCTACATCACGGACTACGGCAAGGACGGCAAGAAGGATCAGCGCACGGCGGGCGCCTCGAGTGCGGCGGCGTCGGTCAGCGAATCCAAGGGTGGCAGCGACTCGAAGGCGGGGTCGGAGAGCAAGGGCTCTGGCGAGTCGAAGAGTTCCGGTGACTCGAAGTCATCGGGCGATTCGAAATCCTCGGGCGATGCGAAGTCGTCGGGCTCCTCGAAGTCCTCGAGTGAATCGAAGCCGGCGAGCGCGCCCGCCAAGCCGTCCGGAAGCTCGGAATGAACTCGAGCGAACGGATCCGCGCCGAGTTGATCCGTGCGGCGCGATCGATCGGTGCGCCGGACGACGTCGCGCCGGTGAT
>CAIRBD010000799.1 GCA_903876745.1 uncultured Gemmatimonadota bacterium | reverse complement strand
CGTCGAAAGTGCGCGTGACGGGGCGTAAGGCCGAACAGAAGACCTACTTCGTGCACACCGGCTACATGGGGCACGACCGGAAGATTCCGTTCGCCACGATGCTCGCCAAGCACCCCGAACGGATCATCGAGAAGGCCGTGCACGGGATGCTTCCGAAGAACGCCCTGGGGCGTCAGAAGCTCCGGCTGAAGTTGCGCGTCTATCCGGGCGCCGACCAACCGCACATCGCGCAGCAGCCGACCGTGCTCACCTTCAAGAAGGCGGAGGCGAAGTAAATGGCCGACATCACGCACACCGTCGGCCGCCGAAAGGAAGCGGTCTGCCGCGTGTATCTGCAGCCGGGGTCCGGGAAGTGGGAAGTCAACGGGCGCACGCTCGGTGACTACTTTCCCCGCCCGGCGCTGGTGACCGCGATCCAGCAGCCGTTCACGGCCACCGACACGCTCGGCACCTACGACGTGAAGGCGAATCTCAATGGCGGCGGCTCCTCGGGTCAGGCGGGCGCGTTGCGCCTCGCCGTGGCGCGCGCCCTCGTCAAGATCGACGAAGGCTACCGTCGCAAGCTCCGTGACCTCGGCCTGCTCACGCGCGACGCGCGGTCGGTCGAGCGCAAGAAGCCGGGCCGTCCCAAGGCTCGCAAGCGCTTCCAGTTCAGCAAGCGCTAAATCCCGTCGCGTGGGCGGGTGTGGACGGTTCGTCCGTCGCACCCGCCCCCCGCGATGTGACCGTTTCGGCGGTCCCGCCGTTGCCGGCACTGTTCGTGTTCGCGCAGGTCATCTCTCAGGTCGCACGAGTGTTCGCCGGGTGCCGCTTCCGAGCGGTCGGACCGACACGCTGACTGCGACCGACGTCATCAACCACACGGTATCACCATCATGGCTCAGCCCACGCTCGACGATCTCCTCAAGGCCGGTGTGCACTTCGGCCACCAGACCCGTCGCTGGAACCCGAAGATGCGCCGGTTCATCTTCGCGGAGCGCAACGGGATCCACATCATCGATCTCCAGAAGACGCTGCGGCAGATCGAACTCGCGCAGAAGCTGGCGCGCGAAGTCATCCTCAAAGGCGAGCAGATCCTGTTCGTCTGCACCAAGCAGCAGCTCGCCGAGATCGTGAAGGCCGAGGCGGATCGTTGCGGCGCGATGTGGGTGACCGAGCGTTGGCTCGGCGGTCTGCTCACGAACTTCTCGACCATCAAGAAGCAGATCAAGAAGCTCAAGGACCTCGAGGCGGGATCCGAGGCCGGCGGCGACTTCGAGAACTACACGAAGAAGGAGCAGCTCCTCCTCACGCGCCTGCGCGACAAGCTCGCGAAGAACCTCTCGGGCATCAAGCCGATGTCGCGCCTCCCCGGGCTCATCTTCGTGGTGGACGCGAAGAAGGAGCGCATCGCGGTGGATGAGGCGAACAAGCTCGGCATCCCGATGATCGCGATCTGCGACACGAACTCCGATCCGGACGCGATCACGGTGCCGATCGCCGGCAACGACGACGCGATCCGCTCGGTGGAGCTGATCACGGGCGCCATCGCCGAGACGATCCTGGAGGCCCGCCGCGAGGCGCCGGCGCTCCGTGAAGAGGGCGAGGACGGCGAGAGCTACACGTACTCGTCGGATCGCGGCGCCGAGCCGGCCGGGGACGATCGCAACGCGAAGAAGCGCCGTCCGCGCCGTCGTCGGGCCAAGCCGGAAGCGATCGCCGCCCGCCTCAAGGATGGCGTGCCGGTCGAAGGCGACGCGCCGGCGGAGTAACCACGGCGGCATAGTGCCGCTCTCCGCAAGGCTGTAACTTCCCACTCGCCGCCGGCATTCGCAGTCTCGCCGGCGGCGTTTCCACACACTGCACACCAGGCGTATCGCACATGAGTATCTCCGCTAAAGATGTTGCCGCGCTGCGCGCCCGCACGGGCGCCGGGATCGGCGATTGCAAGAAGGCGCT
>CAIRBD010000798.1 GCA_903876745.1 uncultured Gemmatimonadota bacterium | reverse complement strand
GGCTCGTCGCGGCGTTGCCGATGCGCACCACCTTGCCCTCGAAGCGCTGGTCCGGGTAGGCATCGACGCGGATCTCCACAGGCTCGCCCACGGCGAGGTGCCGGATCTCGGCCTGGCGATGCGCCGGAACGAGGATGGGATCGGGAGCGGAGGAGATGGTCATGCGGTTTGTGTCATCGCAAAGTGCGGGAAAGCGTCGAGCGGCGCCCGGATGATCCGGGCGCCGCTCGAAAGATACAATCCTTGCCGCACCGCGGGGCTACTTGCCCTCGGCGAGCCCGAGCTTGGAGTGGTGACGGCCGTAGAAGAAGTAGATCCCGAGGCCGATCGCCATCCAGATGATGAGACGAAGCCAGGTCGTCCCGGGCAGGAACGACATCATGAAGCCGCACACGCCGATGCCGAGGATGGGCACGGCCGGGACGAACGGCGTCTTGAACGGACGGTGCAGTTCGGGGCTGCGATAGCGCAGCACGAGCACGCCGGCGCAGACGATGATGAAGGCGAGCAGCGTGCCGATGGAGACCAGTTCGCCGAGGATGTCGATCGGGAACAGGCCGCCGAAGATCATCGCGAACCCGCCGGTGATGATCGTGGCGAGCCACGGCGTCTGGAACTTCGGATGCACCTTGCCGAACACCGGCGGGAGCAGGCCGTCGCGCGCCATGGCGAAGAAGATGCGCGGCTGGCCCATCAGCATCACGAGCACGACCGACGAGAGGCCGGCGATGGCGCCGATGTTGATGAAGTACGTCAGCCACTTGAGCGCCGGGCCGGCCGCGTCGATGGCGACGAACACCGGGTGCGGCACGTCGAGCTTCATGAACGGCACGAGGCCGGTCATCACGAGCGACATCAGGATGTAGAGCACCGTGCAGATGGCGAGCGACGCGAGGATGCCGATGGGCAGGTCGCGCTGCGGGTTCTTCGCTTCCTGCGCGGCGGTGCTGACCGCGTCGAAGCCGATGTAGGCGAAGAACACGACGGCCGAGCCGCGGACGATGCCGCTGAAGCCGTAGTGGCCGAACTGGCCGGTGTTCTCGGGGATGAACGGATGCCAGTTGGCCGTGTCCACGTACATGAACCCGAAGCCGATCACGAGCAGCACGATCGCCATCTTGATGAACACGGCGATGTTGTTGAAGCGCGCCGATTCCCGGATGCCGACGACGAGCAGGCAGGTGAGCGCCGCGATGAGCAGCATCGCGGGGAGATTGATGATGGACGCCGTCTGCTGGAAGGCGCCAGCCGACTCGACCCACTTGAGGGGCGCGCCGGCGAACTTCTCGGGGATGGCGAAGCCGATCTCCTTCATGAGCTCCACGAAGTAGCCGCTCCAGCCCACGGAGACCGTGGAAGCCGCGAACAGGTACTCGAGGATGAGGTCCCAGCCGATGATCCAGGCGAGCAGCTCACCGAGCGTGGCGTAGCCGTAGGTGTACGCGGAGCCGGCGATGGGGATCATCGACGCGAACTCGGCGTAGCAGAGGCCGGCGAAGAGGCAGCCGAACCCGGCGATGACGAAGGAGAGC
>CAIRBD010000797.1 GCA_903876745.1 uncultured Gemmatimonadota bacterium | reverse complement strand
TGGTAGATCTCGTCGCTGAGCACCCACCAACCGCGCTCGGCGGCGAAGTCGAGGATCGCGCGCAGTTCCTCCGGGCCGTACACGGAGCCCGTCGGGTTCACCGGCGAGTTGAGCATCAGGCCACGCGTGCGCGGCGTCGCGGCCTTCGCGAGCGACGCGACCGACACCTTGAAGCCGTGCGCCGGATCGCCGAGCACCGGCGCGACCGTGGCACGCGCGAGTTCGACCATCTCGAAGTAGCTCGTCCAACTCGGCACCGGCACGAGCACCTCGTCGCCGGGGCCGAACAGCGCGAAGCAGGCGTTGAACAGCGACTGCTTGGAGCCCGTCGAGACGACCACTTCGTTCGGCAGGATGGGATCGGTGCCCTTCCAGTGCCGGTTCGCGTCGGCGGCGATCGCTTCGCGCAACGGGAGGATGCCGTCCATCAGGGTATAGCGCGTCGCCCCCGCGTCGATGGCGGCCTGCGCCGCGCGGCGGATGAACTCCGGCGTGTCGAAGTCCGGTTCGCCGGCGCCGAGGTCGATGATCTTGCGTCCCTGCGCCTTGAGCGCCTTCGCCTTGGTCGAGACCGCGATGGTCGCGGATTCCTTGAGCTGCGCGATGTTCTGCGAGGGTTGGAACGGCAGGGGCGGGGTCATCGGGCTGGCGTGAGGCGGGGAGTTCGGCGGGGGACGGGCGAAGTCGTTACATTACGAGGTTCGACATTTGAACGATAAACCACGCGGCACCCGCCGCGCCATTGACATTCGAGGCAGACTTGAGCGAGTCCGAGCGCGAGACGGCAGGAGCCGTCCGCAGCGCCCATGTGGCGCACTTCATCCCCGCCGATTGGTCGGCGATCGCCCCCCGCATCAGCGGGGCGCTGGAACGCATCGACCGCGCGCTCGGTGAGCTGCAACTCCTCATCATCGTGCCCGATTCCACCGGCGCCGTCGCGCTCTCGCGCGAATTGCGCGGACTCGACGCCGCCGAAGGTGTCACCGTGCTGCCGGCGACGAGCGCCGCGCGCGCCGAACGCCTGCTGAAGGACACGGCCGTGCACGTCGTGATCGGCTCGGTGCACACGCTCGCCGACCTGCTGCGCGCCTCGGCCATCAAGCTCGCCGGCGTGCAGGCCGTGGTGTTCGCCGCCGCCGACGAGTATGACGCCGCGAGCGACGATCTCGCCCTCGTGATGGCGGAAGTGCCGAAGACCGGCGCACGCCTCCTCACCGCCACGTCGGCGACGTCTGCGGTCGAGGAAGTCCTCGAGCGCTACATGCACAAGGCGCGTCGCATGAGCGCCGCCGGCCCTGTGGATGCGGCCGCCGCGCCCGCGCCCGCGGCGACGGTGTACGCCCGCACGGTGACCGCCGACGCGCCGCTGGCGCCCCTCGGTGAGCTCCTCGACGAAATGGATCCGCCCTCGACGGCCATCCTGGCCGCCGACGCCCGCTTCGCCGTTGCCGCGCGCGCCGCGATCGACGGGCTCGGCTACACCGCTGACAGCGCGCTCATCGCGCTCGTCGACGGACCCGTCGCTCCGAACACGGCGCTCGTCGTGTTCGCCGGCATCCCCACCGCCGCGACGCTCGCCGCCACGGCGCAGGCCGCGCCGGGCCGCATGGTCGCGCTCGTGACGGCGCGTCAGCGCGCGTCGCTCGAGCGGCTTCCCGGCATCACCGTGCTGCCGTGGGAGCGCTCGCGCGCGGCCCGCGACGCCCGGGTGCGTGAAGACGCCATGCGCGCGCTCATTCGTACCACGCTCGCCGCCGGCATCCCGACGCGCGAAGTGCTCGCGCTCGAACCGCTGCTCACGGATTTCGACGGACTCGCCGTGGCGGCGGCCGCCCTGCGACTGTACGAGGCCGAGAAAGCGCGCGCCGACGCCGTGCCGACGCCGCGTACGGCGCCCGGTCGCGCCGAAGGGGTGAACGACTCCCGCCCGCCGCGCGAGAGTGCGCCGAGCGACCGTCCGCGCTTCGACCGCGAAGCGCGCGATGCGAAGCCGCGTGACCGCTCCGAGAGCGGCCCGCCACGCAAGTTCGACCGCGACCGCTCGGAGAGTGGCCCGCCGCGCAAGTTCGATCGCGACAGCGGCCCGCCACGCAAGTTCGGGCGCGATGCCGGTCCGCCGCGTGAACGCACGTTCGGGGGCGAAGCCCGTCCGCCACGCGAGCGCACCTTCGGCGGCGAAGCCCGCCCGCCGCGCAAGTTCGGCCCCGACGGCGCCCCCGCCCAGCGTGGCGGCTTCAAGAGCGGCGGCTTCAAGAGCGGCGCGCGCGACGATCGTCCGGCCCGCGGCGGCAGCGCCAGCGGCCCCCGCCCCTTCACCCGCGGTCCGCGCAAGGATGACGGCGGCCGTCCTCCGAGGAAGACAAAATGAGTGTCGGCTCGTTTCAGCTGAACGGCGGCTGGATCGAGGTCATCGCCGGTGTGATGTTCAGCGGCAAGAGCGAAGAGTTGATGCGGCGCGTCCGCCGCGCGATGATCGCCCGAAAACGCGTGCAGGTGTTCAAGTCCCACCTCGACGACCGCTACGGCGGCGTGTTCACGGTGGGATCGCACGACGGCCGTGCCATCGAAGCGGTGCCCGTGGATTCCTCGCATCAGATCAGCCTGCGCCTCGACCCCGCGGCGCAGGTGGTGGCCATCGACGAGGCGCAGTTCCTCGACACCGGCGTCATCAAGGTGGCCAACGAACTCGCCGACCGCGGGCGCCGGGTGATCGTGGCGGGCACCGACATCGACTTTCGCGGCGAACCGTTCGGCGCGATGCCGCAGCTGATGTGCGTGGCCGAGATCGTGGACAAGCTGCACGCCATCTGCGTGATGTGCGGCTCGCCGGCGACGCGCAATCAGCGACTCATCGACGGCAAGCCGGCGCGGTATGATTCGCCGATCGTGATGGTGGGTGGCGCCGAATCCTATGAGGCGAGGTGTCGCAACTGCCACGTGGTGGCGCCGCCGAGCGAGCAGTCGCAGCTGTTCACGCCGTGAGGGGCAGGGCGGAAGGACAAGGGGCGCGCACCACACGGTGCGCGCCCCTTGTCGTCATTCGCCGGCAGGCCGCGGCTAGGGTATGCTCCTGCCGCGCAGTGAGGCGAAGAAGTTCCTGACCGTCGCCGCCGTCGCGACCTTCGTCGGATCGATCTCGTAGTACTTGTTGTCGAGAAACCGGCCGGTCTGCGGGAAGAACGGCGGCTTGTGGTTCGTGAGCTGGCAGGGATCGACGGTGCGGTTCTCCTGCAGCCCCGTGCCGGCGCCACCGTACGTGGCCGTCATGAACTTCTCGATCACACCGCCGGTCTGCTTGACATAGCCACCCGAGAACGCGGGTGACGTCAAGGCCGGCACGACCGCGCTCTCGGCGGGTCCGCCTCCGTAATTCTCCACGCCGACGGTCGCCGTGAGACTCATCGTGATCATGTGCAGCGTGGCGTCTGGCGTTCCGAGGAACCGTGTCACGCCGTTGGGGTCGACGCGCGGCCTGTTCAGTGCGTTGTCGGCGATCATGACGCTGTCTCGCGCGATGACGCCGAGGAAGTTCCGGCAGAGCGCATTGCCGGCGGTCGGGTCGAGATCATAGACGACGTCGTCGATGAAGATGACCGTCCCGAGGGCGTAGAGCGTGAGGTTGCCCCGCAGCGTGTCACTGAGGTACAGACGCCCGGTGGAGTGGATGACGCCGCGGGCACTCAGGTTGTTCGGCTTGAACAGCGGCCAGAGATACTTGGCCTCCGCGGTGTCGACCTTGGCGGCCGGCAGGCCCGCGGCCAGCCACGCGAAGCCGCCGGGGAACTGGCGCCAGCTGCCGAGTTTCACCTGCGAGCCGGCATACGAACTGCCGGCCGAGTTGATCATCGTCGCGGAGTTGAGACAGTGTCCGTTGGTCGCGCCCTGATCGTAATAACATCGATAGACGTTCGCCGTGAACGTGGTGTCCTGGCCGCCGTACTGCTTCGTGGTCGTGCAACCGCCTCCGGTCGTAAGGGCGCCCCATCCGTAAATCGTCGCAGACGTCGTATCGGTGGAGATCGCGCAGGTCGTCACCATGACGTTGCGTTCCGCGAGCATGAGATACGGGCTGCCCGGCGGGAAACAGCGCGAGATGCCCACGCCATAGCTGAGGATCTTTGAGTAGGCGGCGGCGTTCCCGGCCACGACGGCGGTCGAGTCGGCCGCGGTCATCACGGGAGAGGTCGCCGAGGCACGGATGCGATGCACCACCCACGGTTCCTTGAACCGGCCCGCAGGAAAGAACTCCTTGTGTCCGCTGATCGTCGCGAGGATGCCGCACTGGTTGAGCATCACGATGCTCTTCACCGGTACTGACCCACTTTCGTAGAGATCGGTGCGCAGGCTGCCCGTGTCCATGCCGGCCGCCAGGTCGAACACCTCCATGAAGCCTTCCGTCTCGTCGATCACCCCGTTCGCATTCTGGTCGAAGTACTTGAACCGCGCGCGGGTGCCACGGATCGCCGACGTGCCAGCCGTCTGACGTCCCGACAACTCGACGATCCCGCCGACGCTGTCGCGCGTGGCCGACCCCGACACGGGCGTGAAGTTCAGGTTGCCCGACGTGGCATAGCCCGGCAGCGCGGCCAGTTTCGTGACGGTGGGGAACGGGATGCGGGCCGGCGTGGTCACCGTGCCGTTCACGTACGTGGGCCCCGCCGATATCGAGTGCCCCGCCCCGGCCGGCACGCTCACGGTGTCGTAGAACGTGCTCCCCGACGCGGCGTACCAACTCGTGTTGCTGTGCGCTCGGCCGCGAATGAACTCGCCCGACCCATACGTGAGCCCGGAGGGGAACGAGTCGGTGAACATCGCATAGCGAGAGAAGCTCTCGCTCGTGAGGTCGAGGCGGCGCACGGTGCGCGTGCCGCCGGTGTCGTACGATTGCGAGAGGATCGTGATGAACTTGCCGTAGCGCCCCGAGGTATCGCCCGTGAACGCCATGTACGTGTTCACCTTGATGCCCGGGATGGCGCCGCCCGCGGCATCGGTCAGCGACGCGGCGGACGCGAACGCGGCCGCGCCGGTATCGAGGATCGCCAGCGTCGTGTCGTGCGTCGCGCGCGACTTGGCGAGCGCCACCGCCTGCTCCGCGGCGTTGCGGAAGTTGCGTTCCTTGTCGTAGTACACGGTCAACAGGTTGGCGCTCGACATCAGGTAGATGGCCGAGATCGCCAGCCCGGCCAGCGAGAGCGTCATCACCAGCACGAGGATCATGGCGGACCCCCGGCGGTCGCGCCACGCCACGGGGACTGCGCGTCGATTAGTCATCTGGGGCATATCCGGCTCACGGGTTGACGACAGCGGTGGCCTGCGTGACGGGCGAACTCGCCGGCGTGCAGTCCCAGGCGATCACGGCGTACGTCCACGTGGTCGCCCCGACGGGGTGATAGTCGATGAAGGTGTACGACGACAACTGCTGCGCCACGACGTTGCCGAGCACTTCCCAGTCGACGTTCCCCGATTTCAGGCGCTCGATGGTGTACACCGCGACGTCCTGTTCGCCGCTCGTCTCCTCGAGCGAGGCCGTCCACGCCACCGTCACGCTCGTCACGTTGGTGTGCGTTACGTCCCAGACCTGCGTCGCCGTGACGGTCGGCGGCGCCAGCGGGGGCGAACCGCACGTCTGCTGCCGCAGCATGCCGGCGTTCAGCAGTTTCGTATCGTGGTTGATCGTGCGCGTCACGTCCGACGCGCGGCGCACGTCACGGTACAGCGATGCCACGCGCATGTGCACCACGCGGATGGAGTCGGTGGGGTCGTTGGCCGAGTTCCAATACAGCGGCAGCGACGCCTGCGGGATGGCCGAGATGTTGCCGGAGGCGTCGGTACGCTGGTACTTGAAGAAATAGGCGGTATCGGTCGGGATCCAGATGTTGCGCGCCACGATCGTGCTGTCGCGGTCGTTCACGCGCCGGTACAGGATGAAGAGGTCGCTGCGCCCGGCCGACGCGTCGGCGTACAGGAAGTACGAGATCGTCTCGGCCGGGCTCTGGTTGCCGCTCGCGTCGTTGTAGAACTGCGTGGGATACACCACGGTGGACGTCGGGAGCTTCTTCGCGCGCGACGGCTCCCAGCTCTCCGTGCCCAGAGAGTCGAAGGTCGGATCGTAGTAGGTCGCGTCGGGATCGTACGTGTTGCGCGTGACGAGATTCACGTTGAAGGTGACCGCATACGGCGCCGCCTGCACGATGATCGGCTGGCCGGTGATGCCGCCCGCGATGCGGAGTTCGCGATCGATCGTGGCCTGCGCATACCGCGCATTCTGCAGCGCGTCGAGGCGCCCCGCGCCCTTGTCCACGGCCCGCGTCTGGTTGCGGAAGAACGGGACCGTGATGGCGAACACCATCACCGTGAGCAACACGGCCATCATCATCTCGATGATGGTGAACCCGCCACGCGCGCGACGACGACGCGCGCGACCGGTGAGCACGACGGTGGGGGGCATCAGGGACTCCATGTCAGAACGCCGCGATGACGGTGGTCTTCTTCATCGGCGTCGTGAGACTGTTGCCGGTCACGGTGACCGTGATCGTGATGTAGTCGTTGGTGGCCGTCGGGCATCCGCTGCAGACCACCGCGGCCGTGGTGCGCGTGAATCCTTTGTACACCGGGTCGGTGGCGAACGTTTCCGTGGTGCCGTTGTACGTCGAGACGATCGTCGAGTAGATCTTCGTCCCTTTGATGGTCTCGAGGCGCTGCGTGGCAAGATCGCCCGCGAGCGCCGAATCGGAACTCTGCGCCGTCTTGTGCTGGAACAGCCGGCTGAAGTTGGCGAGGCCGAGCATCGCCATGCTCAGGATGGTCAGGGCGAAGATGACCTCGATGAGCGTCATGCCGCGCCGGGCACGCCGCGGCAGCCGCGGCGCCGCACCACGGATCCGGCCCGCGCCCGTCACTGATTCATCCGGATCCAGGTCGATCCGTTCCATTTGAACATGTCGGTCTTTCCCGTCGTCTGCGTGAGCCAGATGGCGCGATACTCGGTCTTCACGACGTCGCGGTTGGTGACGAATATCATCAGGTCGGTACTCGACGATCCATCACGCCGGAAGATCACGCCGTTCAACCCGTTGAACGTATTGAGGCTCGTCCCCGTCACCGAGCCGCCGTGCGTCACGCCATCGGGCCCCGCCCACGTCGGCGTGGCGAACTTCGTGCCTTCCGGCAGCTTGCGACCCGTCTGCAGGTCGTTGACGTCGAGCGAATCGTTGTTGTTGTAATCCTGGACGACGATGACCTTGTTGTTCGTGAGGTCGAAGTTGACGACCTGATTGCTCTGGCGCGTGATCGCGTTCCGCTGCGCCACCTGCATCTGCATGCGCACCAGGCGCGCGGCCGCATCGGCACGATACCCGGCCGTCGACAACCGCGGGATCGCGAAGCCGGCGACGATCCCGATGATCGTGAGCACGATGAGCATCTCGATCAGCGTCACGCCGGCCGGCGACCGCCGGACCACTCTCGTCTTCGTGTGCATCGGCCCCGTCCCTTGCGAAATGCCCGATCGCTGGCAAACCGCCAGCGGAAGTCGGCAGCCCAGCGCATCCGTCGCCGGCGCACCGCGCCACCACCCTCCTGCCTGTAAACTCTAGACGACCAACCCCCGCCGCCAGACATCGCGCTGTTCAGCCGCCGGCAAGAACTATCACATTGTGATGGCGCGGAACGCAATCTGACACTAGATTGCCCTCTCAACAGTTACAATCTACCTTGCCGTCCGTCACTTGTCTGTATCCGGGGTCACTGATCCATGGGCATCGTCGCTACGCTGCTTCCCGATGACCGCTGCCTGCAGCGCGTCGTCCACGCCGTCCACGGCCAGCATACCGTCATCCCGTGCAAGACATGGGCCGAGGTGTTCGAGGCCAGCGAGGACGAAGCGGTGCACCTCGCCGTCCTCGACCTCTTCGCCGACGGAAAGGCCGACTTCGAGCACGTGCGGCAACTCAAGCTGACGTTCGCCCGCATCACGCTCGTCGCATACGTCAGCTTCGCACCGCACCGCGCGCGCGACCTGTTCGACGCCGGGCGCGCCGGGTTCGACGGCCTGCTCATCGTCGACCAGGACGACTCGCCGGCACAACTCCGGCAGGTGATCGAACAGGCCGAAGCGCGCGGCGTGGCCGACCTGCTGCGCCACCGGCTCGGGGCGCTCCATCCGCTCACGCGCGACGCCGTGCTCGTCTCCGTGACGCGCGCGCACCTGCGGCTCACCTCCCATCGCCTCGCCGATATCCTCGCCACGTCGCGCCGCAATCTCGTCTCACGCCTCGGCAAAGATGGATTTCCCCCGCCGCAGAAACTCATCAGCTGGGGACGCCTCGTCGTCGCCGCACAGATGCTCGAGGACCGCAACCGGAGCGCCGACAGCATCGCCCGCGCCCTCGACTTCCCTTCGGGCAGCGCCTTCCGGAACACCTGCCAGCGCTATCTGGGTTCGACGCCCCAGGAGATCCGCGCCAAGGGTGGGGCCGAGTTCGTCGTCGACACGTTCCTCACGGCCGTCGGCCGCACGGGCTGACCGCGCCCGCTACTGCATGTCCGACTCCTTCCAGCTCCCGTCCGGCTGGGTGCGCCAGATGTGCACCTTGCCGGTCGCGCCATACACTTGGATCGCCCGGTAGTCCTGTTTGCGCCCGGCCGCCGAGCCGATGTAGATCACCACATCCCCGCTCGTCGATCCTCGCGGATAGAGCACGATCGACGGTGAGCTCACGCACACCTGCCCGTTCGTGGCCGCGACGTTGTTGTAGACGATGATCCCGGGACCGGTGGCGTAATACAGCCCCGCCCCGTCGATCGTCGTGAGCGGCGTCACGAACTTCGCCCCTTCGGACAGGTTCACCCACGTGCGCGTCTCGCCGGCATCGTAGCCGTTGTTGCCGTTGGCGTCGATGACGGTGCGGAACTGATTGTTGCAGTACACGAACGTCAGGACCACGTTCTTGTTCTTCTGCACCGCCGTCGTCTGCGCCGCGATGATGTGGTTCTGCACGTTGCGCGCGTTGCTGTCCATCTCGAACTTGCGGAAGTCGATGTTCGGGATGGCGACGATCGCGATCACGGCGATCACGCCGACCGCGATCGCCATCTCGATCATGGTCCACCCTGGCCGGGCGACGCGCATGCAGGGCGTGGGCAAGGAAGCGGAAGTTGGAGGAGAGGGGCGCACCATTGTATACTGGCGACGGACGCGTCGGTTGGAAAGTCTCGCGCGGCGGCGCCCGCGCCCGCGCCGCGAGGCGCGCGGCCACAGCGAACGGAGCTTGCGACGCACGCCATGCGCATCATCGGTCTTACCGGCAACATCGCGAGCGGCAAGTCCACCGTCGCGCAGATGCTCGCGGCGCTGGGCGCTCCGGTCATCGACGCTGACGTCCTCGCCCGCGAGGCCGTGGAGCCGGGCACACAGGCGCTCCACCAGATCGTGCAGCGCTGGGGACGCGGCGTGCTCACCGAGCACGCCGCACTCGACCGTGCCGCCCTGCGGGAGAAGGTGTTCGGCCATCCCGACGAGCTGCACGCCCTCAATGCCATCGTGCACCCCGAAGTCGGCCGCCTGCGCGACGCCGAACTCGCACATCAACGCGCCGCCGGCACGCCGCTCGTGGTCTGCGACATCCCGCTCCTGTTCGAGGCGGGGCTCACGGGGACGGTCGACGCGATCATCCTCGTGGATGCGCCCGTGGAAGTCCGGCTCGACCGGCTCGTCCGAGACCGCGGCCTCGCCCCCGGCGCCGCGGTGCAGATGATCGCGGCGCAGATGCCGGCCGAGCGCAAGCGCGCCAAGGCGCACTACGTCATCGAGAATACCGGTGATCGAGACGCGCTCTCGGCGCGTGTCGCCGAGGTGTGGCGCGCCTTGCGGTCGGCTTGAAGAACCCCGCTCCGCGCCCTACACTTCGGGATGGGCCTTCGCCGTCCGGCGACCGCCTCGCGGCGCGACACGCGTCGCTCCCCGTGCCGCGCCGCCGCTTCGCGACCGCGCGCCGCGGTCCACGATCCGACCTCCGCCGCTTCAGCCAATGTCTTCGATCCATCCCGACCTTCGCTATACCGCCGATCACGAATACGTGAAGGCCACCGCCGACGCCGGTGTGTACGCCGTCGGCATCACCGACTACGCCCAGGGCGAACTCGGCGACATCGTCTATCTCGAACTGCCCAAGGCCGGGCAGTCCTTCGCCGCGCACGGCACCTTCGGCACCGTCGAGGCCGTGAAGGCCGTGAGCGAGTTGTACCTCCCCGTGGCCGGTGAAGTCGTGGAAGTGAACCCGCGGCTCGAAGCCGAGCCGGCCGTCGTGAACTCCGACCCCTACGGCGACGGCTGGATGGTGAAGATCAAGGCGTCGGCGGCGGATGTGGCGGCACTGATGGACGCGGCCGCGTATACGGCGCACCTGGGCGGGAAGTAGGCAACTACTACTGATGTTGACGGTTGACGGTTGACGGTTGACCGTTCACGGTAGACCGTCAACGACGAAGGGCCGGCTCCCCGATGCGGGGGCCGGCCCTTTCGCCATCGCGTACGGGCTGTTGACGGTTGACGGTTAGTCAACCGTCAACAGCTTTTCCTCACCCCTGCTGTACGTACGACTCCATGGGCGGGCACGCACACACCAGATTGCGATCCCCGAACGCGTTGTCCACGCGCCCCACGGCCGGCCAGAACTTGCGCGCGCGCACCCACGGCAGCGGGAACGCCGCCCGCTCGCGCGAGTACGGATGGGCCCACGCGTCGCTCACCACCGCGTCCATCGTGTGCGGGGCGTTGCCGAGCGGATTGTCATCGCGCGACAAGACGCCGGCGGCGATGTCGTCGGCCTCGCCGCGGATCGCGATGAGCGCGTCGCAGAACCGGTCGAGCTCGCCCTTCGACTCGCTCTCCGTGGGCTCGATCATCAGCGTGCCGGCCACCGGGAACGACGTCGTCGGCGCGTGGAAACCGTAGTCCATGAGACGCTTCGCGATGTCCTCCACCTCCACGCCGGCGGTCTGCTTGAGTCCGCGCGGATCGACGATGCACTCGTGCGCGATCGTGCCGTTCGCGCCCTTGTAGAGCACGGGGTAGTACGCCTCGAGGCGCGTCGCCACGTAGTTCGCGTTGAGGATCGCGTACTTCGTGGCGAGCGTGAGCCCCTCGCTCCCCATCATCATGATGTACATCATCGAGATCGGGAGGATGCTCGCGCTCCCCCACGGGGCCGCGCTCACCGCGCCGATGGCCTGCGCGCCGCCCATCGCCACTTCCACGTGCCCGGGGAGGAACGGCGCGAGATGCTTCGCCACGCCGATCGGGCCCATCCCCGGTCCGCCGCCGCCGTGCGGGATGCAGAACGTCTTGTGCAGGTTCAGGTGGCACACGTCGCCGCCGATGTCGCCGGGACGGCAGAGTCCCACCATCGCGTTCATGTTGGCGCCGTCGAGATACACCTGGCCGCCGTGCTGATGGATCACCGCCGTGATCTCGGTGATCGCCTCCTCGAACACGCCGTGCGTACTCGGGTACGTCACCATCAGTGCCGCGAGGTTGGCCGAATGCTGCTCGGCCTTCGCCTTCAGGTCGGCCACGTCGATGTTGCCGTGCGCGTCGGTCTTCACCACCACCACGCTCATCCCCGCCATCACCGCGCTCGCCGGATTCGTGCCGTGCGCCGACTGCGGGATGAGGCAGATCGTGCGGTGGTTGTCGCCTCGCGACTGGTGGTACGCGCGGATCACGAGCAGCCCCGTGTACTCGCCCTGCGAGCCCGCGTTCGGCTGCAGCGACACCGCGTGGAAGCCGGTGATCTCGGCGAGCGCGCCTTCGAGGCGCGTGAACAGAGCCGTGTAGCCGGCGGCCTGCTCGCGCGGCGCGAACGGATGGATGTTGCCGATCTCCGCCCACGTCACCGGGAACATCTCAGCGGCGGCGTTGAGCTTCATCGTGCACGAACCGAGCGCGATCATCGAGTGCACGAGCGAGAGGTCCTTCGCCTCGAGGCTCTTCACGTAGCGCTGGAAGTCGGTCTCGGAGCGGTTCGCGTGGAACACCGGGTGCGTGAGGAACGCACTCGTGCGGGCGAAGCGCTCGTCGTAGCGCGCGTCGGCGCCCGCCGTGGCATCCACCGCGCCGGCCGCCGCGCCGAACACGGCGAGCAGGTCGGCCAGGTCGGCCACCGTCGTCGTCTCGCCCACCGAGACGCCCACGGTGCCGTCGGCGAAATACCGCAGGTTGATCTGCTTCGCGTCGGCGGCGGCGCGGATCGTGGCCGCCGTCGTCCCCGTCTTGGGCGCCACGCGCACCGTATCGAAGAACACGTCGTGCTTCACGGCATGCCCGAGCGAACGCACGCCGGAGGCGAACGCCTCGGCACGATGGTGCACGCGCTTGGCGATGCGCACGAGGCCGTCGGGCCCGTGCCAGACGGCGTACATGCCGCTCATCACGGCGAGGAGCACCTGCGCCGTGCAGATGTTGCTCGTCGCCTTCTCGCGGCGGATGTGCTGCTCGCGGGTGCCGAGCGCCATGCGCAGCGCCGGCTTGCCGTTGGCGTCGCGCGACACGCCGATGATGCGTCCGGGCATCAGGCGCTTGAACTCGTCCTTCGTCGTGAGGAACGCCGCGTGCGGGCCGCCGTAGCCGTACGGCACGCCGAAGCGCTGGGCGTTGCCGATCGCCACATCCGCGCCCCACTCGCCCGGGGGCGTGAGGACGGTGAGGGCGAGCAGATCCGTCGCCGCGACCACGAGCGCGCCGGCCGCGTGCACCGTCTCGCACAGCGCGCGGTAGTCCTCGACGGCGCCGAACGTGTTCGGATACTGGATGAGCACGCCGCAGGTCGTCGCATCCAGCGTGAACGCGGAGGACGGTTGCACTTTCACCGTGATGCCGCGCGCGGCGGCGCGGGCCTGCACCACGTCGATCGTCTGCGGATGGCAGTCATCGGCCACGAGGAAGACGTCGCGCCCGGACTTGAGCGCGTGCACCATCTGCATCGCCTCGGCGGCCGCCGTACCCTCGTCGAGGAGCGACGCGCTCGCGATGGGCAGGCCGGTGAGGTCGATGACCGTGGTCTGGAAGTTGAGCAGCGCCTCGAGGCGCCCCTGCGCGATCTCGGCCTGATACGGCGTGTAGGCCGTGTACCAGCCGGGATTCTCGAGGATGTCGCGCTGGATCACGGCCGGCACGTGCGTGCCGTAGTAGCCCTGCCCGATGAACGAACGCCACACCTGGTTCGGCGCCACCATCGTCTTGAACTCGGCCAGCGCGTCGGCCTCGCTCATGGCCGGCGGCAGCGCGAGCGCTCGGCCGAAGCGGATGTTGGCCGGCACCGTCGCGTCGATGAGCGCATCGAGCGAGGGACGACCGAGGGTCTTGAGCATCGCGGCCACGTCGGCGTCGGACGGGCCGAGATGGCGGGCGATGAAGGTGTCGGGCTGCGGATGCTGAACGGTCACGATCGAAACTCCTGGATCGCGCGATGCGCGTCGCCGAAGGTCGCGTTTATGGGGGGTCGAACAGGGTGAAAGCTAACGCCCCGACGGGGTGACGCGGGATGCGCTAAATTCCCCGCATGACTGGTATCCGGGGGGTAACCGTCGTGTCGACCAGAGCCGAAGCAGCGCGCGCCGGCATCAGTTTCGGCAGTGCGCTCGCCATCGCCATCTCGTGGAGCCTGCATCACTCGATCCTCTGGGCGATCGTGCATGGCTTCTTTTCGTGGTTCTACGTCATCTACTACGCCGTGACCCGTTGAACACGCTGCGCTGGCGCCTCCTCGACTCGGGCGCCGACGGCGGGGCCGAGCAGATGGCAGTGGACGCGGGACTGCTCGATCGCGCACGCGCGACCGGCGAGGCCGTGTTGCGCGTGTACGCGTGGGCACGGCCCACCTTGTCGTTCGGACGTCACGAGACGGCGCGCGGCCGGTTCTCGCCCGCTCACCTCGCCGCCGCCGGCGTGGACGCCGTGCGCCGTCCCACCGGCGGGCGCGTGCTGCTCCACGACCACGAAGTCACCTACAGCGTGACCGCCCCCGCGCTCAACGACGAGCCGTTGCGCGAGAGCTACCGAGCCATCAACCAGCTGCTGCTCGACGCGCTCCGTCGGCTCGGCGTGGCCGCCGAGGAAGCGGCCCCAGCCCCGACGCCCCGCCCCGGCAGCGCCGCCTGCTTCGCCGAGCCGAACGCGGGTGAACTGGTGGTGGGCGGGCGGAAACTCGTCGGCAGCGCACAGGTGCGCGACCGCGACGCACTGCTCCAGCATGGGTCGATCCTGCTCGCGGACGACCAGCCACGCATCACCCACCTCGCCGACGCGCCCATCACACCGGCCGTGCCGGCCGCCACGCTCGCCGACGCACTCGGTGCCGCTCCGTCGTATGAACGCGTGCGCGACGCCCTCGCCGCCGCCCTCGCCGCGCGCTACGAGGTGCTGCCCGCGCTCGACACCGCCGACGTCCTCGCGTTCGCCGCCCCGCACCGCACGCGCTATTCGTCGGACGAGTGGACGTGGCGGCGATAGTCGAATAATGTTGGCCGTCCTCCTTAGGGAGTCCCATGAACCGTTCCTTCGTGCGCCGGTCCCTGTTCACGTGCGCGCTCGTACTGGCGGCCTGCCGCGGCGATGCGCCGGCGGGTGGCGGCACGCTCGTCGTGGGTGCCCCGACGGATCCCAAACAGGTCTTCCCCGCGCTCTACGACGAGACGATGGGCAAGGCGATCTCCGAGGTCGTCTACGACAAGCTCGCCGACCTCGGCCTGGCCCTGAACACCGTCGGCGACTCCGGGTACTTGCCGCGCCTGGCCCAGCGGTGGGAATGGTCGCGCGATTCGCTGCAGATCGCGTTTCACCTGGACCCGGCCGCTCGGTGGCACGACGGCGCCCCGGTGCGCGCCGAAGACGTGCGATTCGCGTTCACGCTCTACACCGACCCCACCGTCTCGAGCCCGCGGGCCGACGACATCGGCGCGCAACTCGACTCCGTCACCGTGCGCGACTCGCTCACGGCGGTCGTCTGGTACAAGCGGCGTTCGGCGGAGCAGTTCCACGAAGTGGCGAACAACCTGGTGCCGCTCCCCGCGCATCTGCTCGGCGCGGTCCGCCGCGACTCCATCGCCACGAGCGCGGCGGCGCGCACGCTCGTGGGCAGCGGACCGTTCCGCGTGGCGAAGTGGGAGCCCGGCCAGTTCATCGAGCTAGCTGCCGCGCCGGGCTTCTATCGCGGGCGAGCCAAACTCGACCGCGTGCTCTTCACGTTCGTGGCGCAACCCACCACGCTGCTCGCCAAGCTCTACGGCGGTGAACTCGACGTCGCCGACGCTTTCCCCGCCGGCGACGTCGCCGAACTCCGCAAGCACCGCGACCTGCGCCTCGTACGCGCGATGTCGTTCGCGTACAACTACCTCGTCTTCAATTTCTTCGACGGCGCGAGCGACCGGCCCCACCCGATCTTCAGCGACCGCAGCGTGCGGCGCGCCCTGACGATGGCGCTCGACCGCGACGCGATGGCCCGCAGCGTGTTCGGCGAAGTCGGCGTCGCCGGCGCTGGACCGCTCACCCGATCGCAGTGGAGCTTCGATTCGTCGCTCACGCGCATCCCGTTCGACCGCGACGGCGCCGCCCGGCTGCTCGACAGTCTCGGCTGGCGCACCGGCGCCGACGGCGTGCGCGCGAAAGGCGGGCACCGGCTCGCGTTCAGCGTATTGGTTCCCGGCACGAGCAAGCCGCGGCAGCTGATCGCGCCACTCATCCAGGCGCAGTGGAAGCAGATCGGCGTCGCGCTGGACATCACCGTGCTCGACCCCGCGAGCCTCGGCCCCATGCTCGGCAAACACACATTCGACGCGTTCGCGGGCTCGTTCCAGGTGTCGCCGAGTCCATCCGGACTGCGCGCGACGTGGGCACGCCTCGCCCCGCCGGGTTCCGGCTACAACCCCGGACGCTACTTCAATCCGACGGTCGCCGCGCAGGTCGATAGTGGCATCGCCGCGTCCCGCCTCGCCGACGCGAAGCAGCACTTTCACACCGCGCTCGACGCGATCATCAGCGACGCGCCCGCCGTCTGGCTGTACGAATCGCCGAACCTCGTGGCGCTCGGCACGCAGGTACGGACGCCGCCGCTGCGCGCCGACGCCTGGTGGGCGAACCTCGAGCAGTGGAGCTTCGCGCCCGGAGCGGCGCCCGCGCGCGCCGCCGCCGCGAAGGCGCCGTAACACCCCGTGCGATTCGCACTGCGGCGTGCCTTGCAGGCGGCGGTGGTCATCGCCGTCGTCGCGTCGCTCGCCTTCCTGCTCATCCATCTCGCGCCCGGCGATCCGTTCCCGAGCGCGCTCGACGACCCCAACCTCACCGACGCCGCACGCGGCCGACTGCGGGCGCTCTACGGATTCGACCGTTCACTGGCTGAGCAGTATCTGCGGTTCCTCATGCGCTATGCGCGCGGCGACTTCGGTTGGTCGGTGGCGCACAGCCGGCCGGTGCGCGATGTGCTGCTCGAGGTACTGCCGCGCACGGTCCTGCTCATGACCACCGGCATCATGTTCGGTGTCGGCGGCGGCGTTGCGCTCGGCACTTGGCAGGCCGTGCGGCGAGGGAGCACAGGCGAACGGTTGAGCAGCGCCCTCGCCGTGATCGCGCTGTCGGTGCCGGAGTTCCTGCTGGCGATGGGCGCGATCGCGTTCTTCGCGATGCGGTTGCGTTGGTTCCCGATGTCGGGGCTCATCGACCTGCGCGAACACGAAGGGCTTGGCCTGTGGCGTCGCGCCGTGGATGTCGCGGGCCATCTCGTGCTCCCGGCCGCGACGCTCGCGCTCGTCGTGGCGGCGTCCGTGTCGCGTTATCACCGCGCCGCGATGCTCGCCGTGCTCCCCGAGGACTTCGTGCGCACGGCACGGGCCAAAGGGCTCAGCGAGCGCCGCGTGCTGCTGGGCCACGTGCTCCCCAACGCGCTCGGCTCGGTACTCGCGCTGGGCGGGCTGCTGCTCCCCGCGCTCTTCGGTGGCGCCGCGGTCATCGAGAAGTTCTTCGACTGGCCCGGCATGGGACGCACGTTGTTCGACGCCGCCATCGGACGCGACTACCAGCTGGTCGTGGCCGGTGTCGTGTTGTCGGGCGTGTTCGTCGCGCTCGGCGCCGCGGTCAGCGACGTCGTCGCCGCGCGACTCGACCCGCGACTGGAACGCGAAGAGTGACCGGCCCCCGCACGCCGGCGCGCCTCGCCGTCGCCATCCTCAAAGATCGCGAGGGCAAAATTATTTTGGATGTGCCCATCGACGGCAGCATTGACGACCCGCAATTCCGCATTGGCAAAG
>CAIRBD010000796.1 GCA_903876745.1 uncultured Gemmatimonadota bacterium | reverse complement strand
CTCACCGGCGGCGTGCTGCCGTAGTCGTCCGGGTTCGCCGGCGGCGCGTCGGTACGATTGATGACGTGATGGAATCGCGTGAAAGACCGGCTGCGCTGCGCGGCGAGCGCCCGCCACGCCTCCGTGCGCTCCGCCGGCGTGAGCGTGAGTGCGTCGAGCAGCGGCAGTCCCTCGGTCATCGCCGGATACTCCACGCCGAGCAGCACGGCGAGCGTCGGCGCGACGTCGATCTGTGCCGCGCGGAGCGTCGCGCCGACGCGGATGCCATGCCCCGCCATCACCCACGGGATCGCGAGCACGCTGGGTTCGGGCCCGCCGTGACCGCCCACGTCGAGGTGCCCGTGATCCGCGGTCACGACGAGGATGTCGCGCGACAGGTCGAGCGTCGCGGCGATGGCGCGGATCTCGTCGTCGGCGAGTCGCGCGGCGCGGCGGTACTGCTCCGACTGCGCGCCCCATGAATGCGCGACCTCGTCGGTGATGGAGAGGTCGATCTGCATGAAGTTGGGTGCGGCACGCACGAGCAGTGTGCGCGCGTTCGCTGCGGATTCGTGCAGTTCCTTCTCGAAATCGGCGAAGACGGCCCCCGGCCCGCCGTGGTGCGGATACGTGAACACCACCGACTGGTGTTCCGGCCCGAACATCGTGTGCGTCGCCACGCCGGCGGCGAGCGCGCCCGCCATCCCGCCCCGATGCAGGGCATCGAAGAGATGTCCCACGGGGAGCGCGCGCGGATTGAAGTTCGTCATCTGGCCGTGCACGTCCTGCCACGCGCCGGTCATCAGGGTGGCGCGTCCCGGCAGCGAGAGCGACGGCGTGCCGGCGTGCGACGAGATGTCGGCGCCGATGTGCCGCAGCGAGTCGAGGAAGGGAAGTCCGCGCGACGCGTCCTCGCGCAGGCCGTCCACCAGCACGAGCACCACGCGCTTCGATTGCGCGGTGCGCGGCCGCGCCGGCGCGTTGCCGTTGGCGAGCGCGTACGGCGAATCGTATTGCGTGAGGGCGTTCCAGGCCCGCGCTGCCGCGCGACGCGCGGCGTAACCCAGGGCGACCAGCACGGCACAGAGCAGCAGCGGCAGCGCGAGTTTCTTCATGGCAGTTCGAGGGTGACAGACGAACGTCTCGGTGGATGATGCCGCGACGTCGTGTCTTTGAGCAACCCGTGCTGGAGCCGCGCCGTGCGGGTACTGCCACCACAACGGGTTAGGGAAGTCGAGGCACTCTGCCAAGGCGCCGCCGACACGTTATCAGCATCCCCCTGACGGACGCCGCGTGCGTACGGTCCCAACTTGGTGATGCGCACTTCGGGCGCGCGTCACATACTGAACGCGAGGACCGTACCATGCCGACGCAGGGTGACCTTGGTCCCTTCTGCCAAAGCTGTGCCATGCCGATGACCCGCCCGGAGGCGTTCGGGACCGACGAGATCGGCCAACGCGTCAACGATTACTGCCACTACTGCTACGCGAGCGGCGACTTCACGGAGCCCAACGTCACGATGCAGCAGATGCTCAACCGGTGTG
>CAIRBD010000795.1 GCA_903876745.1 uncultured Gemmatimonadota bacterium | reverse complement strand
CTCGACATGATCGAGACCACCATCACGCTCAAGCCCGAGCGCGCGTGGCGCGCGGGCATGACGTACGACAAGCTCGTCGCCCAGATGGATTCGGCGGTGCGGCTGCCGGGGGTGACCAACGCCTGGACCATGCCCATCAAGGCGCGCAACGACATGCTCGCGACCGGCATCCGCACGCCGGTCGGCATCAAGGTGTTCGGTCCCGATCTCGGTACACTCGAACGCGTGGGGCGCGAGATCGAACGCGCCGTGCAGCAGGTGCCGGGCACGCGCAGCGCATTCGCCGAGCGCGCGGTCTCCGGCTACTACTTGGACATCGCCATCGACCGCGCCGCGTCGGCGCGCTACGGGCTCAACGTGGGTGACGTGCAGTCGGTCATCGCGACGGCCATCGGTGGGATGGTCATCACGCAGACCATCGAGGGACGCGAGCGCTACGGCGTGCGCGTCCGCTATCCCCCCGAGCTGCGCGACACGCCGGAGAAACTCGCGGCGGTGCTCGTCCCCGTCGCCACGTCCGGCTCGGCGCCGCCGAGCAGTGGGATGGCGATGGGCGGCGCGGGCGCCGGCGCGCGCGCCGGTGTGACGCAGGTGCCGCTCGGCCAGCTCGCGAGCATCAAACAGGTCGCCGGGCCGATGGTCGTGCGTACCGAAGGCGCCCAGCCCACGGCGTGGGTGTACGTGGACGTGCTCGGCCGCGACATCGGCAGCTACGTGAAGGAAGCGCAGGCGGCGGTCGCCAAGTCGGTCGTCGTGCCGCCCGGTTACAGCATCGTGTGGAGCGGGCAGTACGAGTACATGCTCCGCGCCAAGGCCACGATGAAGCTCGTCATCCCCACGACGCTGGCGATCATCTTCGTCCTGCTCTTCTTCAACTTCAAGCGGGTCGGCGAGACGCTCATCGTGATGCTGTCACTCCCCTTCGCCGTCGTCGGCGGGCTCTGGTTCGTGTGGGCGCTCGGCTACAACTGGTCGGTGGCCGTCGCGATCGGCTTCATCGCGCTGGCGGGCGTCGCCGCGGAGACGGGCGTGGTGATGCTCATCTACCTCGACCACGCGTGGGAGGCGCGCATGCGGGACGGGCGCGTCGCGACGCTCCGCGACCTCTACGACGCCGTGATGGAGGGCGCCGTCGACCGCGTGCGTCCCAAGTTGATGACGGTCACCGCGATCATGGCGGGGTTGCTCCCCATCATGTGGTCAGCCGGCACGGGCGCGAGCGTGATGAAGCGCATCGCCGCGCCGATGATCGGCGGGATGGTGAGCAGCACCGTGCTCACGCTCCTCGTGATCCCGGCGATCTACTCGCTGTGGAAAGAGCGGCAGATCGTCCGCTGATCTGCCGCTCCACGGGCATCATGTACGGGTGGGGCACCCGCCGGCGGACCTAGCCGCCGCGGTGCCCCGACGTCTTCACCGGCTTCGACGCGGGCTTCACGTGCGCCGCGGGCGGCAGTGCGCCGTGCGGCGTGATGGACTGGCCGGGCTTGACCGGGCCTCCGGGCCTCGGCGCTGAGCCGAACTGCGGTACGATCGTCTTTCGTTTCTTCGACATGTCGGCCTCCCTGAAGGGTCCCTGCGCGGCTGCATAACAAGTTAGCTCCGCCACCGCCTACTCGCCCTCCTTCACCTCGTCCCAGATCGCGTCGAGCGCCTCGAGCCCCGCCGTCCGCACGTCGATCCCGCGCTCGGCCGCGATCCGTTCGATCCCCTCGAACCGACGCTGGAACTTTGCGTTCGCCCGGTCCAGCGCGAGCGCCGGATGCACGCCGGCCTTCCGGCAGAGATTCACCACCGCGAACATCAGGTCGCCCAGTTCGTCTTCCAGCATCTGATGCCGCGGGTCGCCGCTCGGCACGCCGTGCGTGTCGAAGGTCGAGCCGTGTTCGGCCACGACCGCCTCCACCTCGGCGAGCTCCTCGCGCACCTTCTCGGCCGGCCCCGCCACGTCGGGCCAGTCGAACCCCACGCCCGCCGCGCGTTCCTGCAATCGGTGCGCGCGGTGCAGCGACGGCAGCCCTGCCGGCAGCCCGTCGGCGAGCGAACGGCGCGACTTCGACTTCATCTGCTCCCACGGCTCGCGCGCCGGCGCGTCACCGTACAGCCACGGATGGCGCTTCACCATCTTCTGCACGAGCGATCCGGCCACGTCGTGCACGTCGAACGCGCCGCGCTCCTCGGCGATGATCGCGTGGAACAGCACCTGCAGCAGCACGTCGCCGAGCTCGCTCCGCATCTCGGCGTCGTTCGCGGCGAGGATCGCGTCGTCGAGTTCGTGCATCTCCTCGTTCAGGTACGGGCGCAGCGAGTCGTGCGTCTGCGCCTTGTCCCACGCGTCGCGTGTGCGCAGGTCGCGCATGATGGCGAGGGCGTCGTCCAGCGAGGCGCGTCGTGGATCGTCGTCGGTCATCGGCGGGGGAGAGAAGGGGAAGACGGTGGCGAACGCCGGCGCGGCGTCCCAAACGACGGAGCGCGACGGTCGCCATTATTATAGCCGCACGCCCGACGCCGGGGCGCGGTGTCGCCCAACCTCCCTCCACGGTCGTTTCCTCCGTCGTGCTCTTCACCGAACCCCGCTTCGCGCTGTTCCTCGTCGCCGTGATGATCGCGTACTACGCGCCGCCGCTGCGTGCTCGGCAGCCGGCGACGCTCGTCGTCGCCAGTCTCGCGTTCTACGCCATGGGGCAGGGGGCTCCGCTCGTCGCGCTGCTCGTGGTGAGCGCGCTCCTCAACGGCGGCGCGGCGTGGATGATCGCGAGGAGCGCGACGCCCACCGCACGCCGCAGTTGGGGCACCGCCGGCGTCGCGCTCAACCTCGCCGTGCTCGCGCTCTTCAAGTACGGCACGCTGCTGGCCGGCCTGTTCGCCGCCCGGGGCCCGCACGCGCCGACGGGACTCGCCCTGGCGTTGCTCGCGCTCCCGCTCCCCGTCGGGATCAGTTTCTACACCTTCCACGGCATCAGTCTCGTCGTGGATGTCTGGCGCCGCGACTACGTGCCGCCGCAGCGCGCGTCGCACCACGCCCGCGACACGCTGCTCTACCTCGTGTTCTTCCCGCAGCTCATCGCCGGCCCGATCGCGCGGGCGCGCAAGTTCCTGCCGCAGGTCGCGCCCAAATCGTGGCGCGGCATCCGTTGGCGCACGGCGGCGCGCGCGCTCATCGCGGGCTATTTCCTCAAGCTGTGCGTGGCCGACCACCTGCGTCCGCTCACGTCGCTCCTCGACTCGCCGTACATCGCCGGCGTGCCGGCCGTGAACATCGCCGCGCTCCTCGGCGGATACTCCGCGCAGATCTTCGCCGACTTCGCCGGCTACTCGCTCATCGCCGTCGGCCTCGCGGCGCTCTTCGGGTACACCCTGCCGCGCAACTTCGACCGCCCGTATGCAGCCACGTCACTGCGTGATTTCTGGCGCCGCTGGCACCGTTCGCTCTCACAATGGCTCCGCGATTACCTCTACCGGCCGCTCGGCGGGAGCCGGCACGGGCGCGTGAGTACCGTCGCCAACATCCTCGTCGTCATGGTGCTCGGCGGCCTGTGGCACGGCGCCGCGTGGGGGTTCGCCATCTGGGGGCTGTGGCACGGCGCCGCGCTCATCGTCGAGCGGTTGTTCACCGGCGACGCAGCCGACCCGGCTCCCCGCGGGGTGGCCGCGATCGTGCGCGCGACGGTCGTCTTCGCCGTGGTGACGATCGGCTGGTCGCTGTTCCGGTTCACGACGCTCCAACAGCTCCGCGGACTGGCGGACGCCATCCGCTCGGGTTGGCACGTGGCGCCGCTCGTGCTGCCGATCGCGATCCTCACGTGGTACGCGGCGCCCGTGGTGCTGCTGCATCTGTTGCCACGGCTCGGTGCGCGCACGCCGAGCCGCTGGGCGCGGCTCGCCCCGGCGCTCGACGGCTTGATGCTCGCGCTCCTCCTGCTCGACGCGGCGCCGCCCGCACCCTTTATCTACTTCCAGTTCTAGTGCGCGCCATCGCCGCGTGGACCCTCGCCTGGCTCGCGCTCTGGGCGGCCGTCGCGCACCACGTGCCGCGTACGCCGGCCATCCCCGACGTCGCCCTCAACAATGCGGTGGCGGCCGAGCGCATGCGTGAGGACGGCCTGGCGGGTCGCACCGTGCTCATCGGCAGCTCCCTCATCGGACAGTTGCCCGTCGCGCGGTTCGACGCGGGCGCGCTGAACCTCGGCCTCAGCGCATACGGTGCGGCGACCGGCATCCGCCTCGTCGAGCGCCAGGCGTCGCTGCCCGCTGTGGCCGTGATCGAGATCAACGAGCTCGCGGCGCCGCCGGATACGTTGTACGCCGACTCGCTCTTCGCCGCGGCGCCGGGCGCACCGTTCGTGCGGCGCGCGCTGGGCGGCCTTCGTCTGGCGCGCTTCGAGTTCCGGCCGTCCACCCAGGCGATCGCCGTCGCCGTGCGGCTGTCGCGCCGACTGCGCGCCCTGCAGCGCGAGTCGGCGAAGCGCCGCGCCGAGCGCCGGTTCGCCGAGAGCTGGGCTACGTCGTACGCCGACACGGCGCGCGCGCGTGCCGCCCTCCGTTGGACGGCGGCACGGCTGCGCGACTGGCAACGCCGGGGCGTGCGCGTGGTGCTGCTCGATGTGCCGATGCACGACGCGGTGCTCGCGAGCGACGACGCGCGTGCGGCGCGCCTCGTCATCGACTCCGAGCTGCCGCCAGCCGAGTTCGACCGCGTGACGCTGGGGGCCGGACCGTGGCGCACGTCGGATGCGCGCCACCTCGAAGCGAACGATGCAACCGAGGCCGCTCGACGACTCGTCGCCGCGCTTGCCCGTCCCTGACAGCTGGGCTAGCTTTAAAGGTTGCCTATGAATCGCTCTTCTGACCCGCTGCGCGCCTGGATCGACATCGATCTCGGCGCGCTGGTGCGCAATGGTGAACGGCTGGCCCGCCACGCGGCGGCGCCGCTGCTCCCCATGGTGAAGGCCGACGCCTATGGATTGGGCGTCGGGCCGGTCGTGCGTGCGCTCAAGTCACTGCCGTTGCAGGGCTTCGGCGTCGCCACCGCGAGCGAAGGGATGGAGGTCCGTGCCCTCGGCGTGACGCGCCCCGTGCTCGTCTTCACCCCCGTGCTGCCCCTCGACTTCGCGGCCCTTCGCGACGCGAACCTCACGCCCTGTCTCGGCGATCCGGCCGCCATCGGTGCGTGGACGGCGGCCGGCGGCGGTGCGTGGCACCTCGCCATCGACACGGGCATGCAGCGCGCCGGCATCCGGTGGGATCGCGTCGCCGACGTCGCCGACGCGGTGCGTGCGCATCCCCCGGAGGGCGCGTTCACGCACTTCCACTCGGCGGAGAGCGACGACGGATCGCTCGAGTGTCAGGAGCAGCGCTTTCGCGAGGCCCTCGCCGCATTGCCCGCGCTTCCGCCGCAGCTGCACGCCGAGAACAGCGGCGCCATCGCACGCCGCTCGCCGTCGGCGTGGAGTTTCGTGCGGCCTGGCGTGTTCCTTTACGGCGTCGGCAGCGGAGCAGGGGCGGCCATCCATCCGGAGCCGGTCGCGCACGTGCGCGCCCGCATCGTCGACCTGCACGACGTGCACGTCGGCGAATCGGTGAGCTACGGCGCGAGTTGGACGGCGGCGGTGCCGTCGCGCATCGCCACCGTGGCGGCGGGCTACGCCGACGGCTATCGCCGATCGCTCGGCAACGCGGGCACGGCGCTGCTGCACGGCCGCCGCGTGCGCGTCGCCGGCACCGTGACGATGGACATGACGATGTTCGACGTGACCGGCGTGCCCTGCGGCACGGGCGACATCGTGACACTGATGGGGCGCGACGCTGATCAACTGGTCACCGCCGAGGACGTGGGCGCCGCCTGTGGGCTCTCGCCGTACGAAGTGCTCACCGGACTGCGGCAGCGCCTCCCGCGGGTGGCCGCATGAGCGAGCGTCGCGCCATCATCCTCGTACTCGACGGCGTGGGCATCGGCGCCGCGCCCGACACCGACGCCTACGGCGATACCGGGAGCGACACCCTCGGCAACATCGCCCGCGCCGTCGGCGGACTCGACCTGCCGAATCTCGAGGCCTGCGGGCTGGGAAACATCGCGCCGCTCGAGGGGATGCGCGCGCTCCCGCAGGCGCGCGGTGCGTACGGTGTGCTCGAGCCCAGCTCGGCGGGCAAGGACAGCACGGCCGGCCATTGGGAGATCGCCGGCCTGCCGCTGAAGACACCGTTCCCGACGTATCCCCACGGCTTTCCCGCCGAGGTGATCGAGGCATTCGTGACGCGCACCGGGCGGGGCGTGCTCGGCAATGTGGCCGGCAGCGGCACGGCGATCCTCGACGCGTACGGCGCCGAGCACGTGCGCACCGGGCAGTGGATCGTCTACACCTCCGCCGACTCGGTCTTCCAGGTGGCGGCGCACGAGTCGGTGGTGCCGCTCGCCGAGCTGTACGCCGCGTGCGAGGCGGCGCGCGAGCTGCTCGTGGCGCCGCACAACGTGTCGCGGGTCATCGCGCGTCCGTTCACCGGCGCGGATGGCGCGTGGGAACGCACCACCAACCGTCGCGACTTCTCGCTCGAGCCCGTTGGCGAGACACTGCTCGACGCGATGGCGGCGGCCGGCATTCCGCGCGCCGGGGTGGGGAAGGTGGACGACCTCTTCGCCCGGCGCGGGCTGGAGGGCGGCCACACCACCGGAAATCCCGAGGGAATCGCGAAGATTCTCGAATGGATTGCCTCCGGACGTGGGTTCCTGTTCGCCAACCTTGTAGATTTCGACCAGTTGTATGGGCACCGAAACGACGTGCCGGGGTTCTATAGGGCGTTACGCGAGTTCGACCATGCCCTGCCATCCCTCATTGCCGCCCTCCGCGAGGACGACCTGCTCTTCATCACCGCCGATCACGGCAACGACCCGACGACGGCCAGTTCGGACCACGCCCGCGAGGTCGTGCCCGTGCTCGCGCTCGGCCCGTCGGTCCGTCCGGGCGCCATCGGCCGGCGCCGGACCTTCGCCGATCTCGGCGCCACGGTCGCCGACTGGATGGGCCTGTCCTTCCGCGGCGCGGGCCGGTCGTTCCTTCCGCTGGTGACGCCACGATGACGGCGGCCACCACCGCGCTGCATGACGCCGCGGTCGGCGCCATGGGGCATGCGTATGCGCCCTACTCCGGGTTCCGTGTGGGTGCGGCGCTCGTCACCGCCGACGGCACCGTGTTCAGCGGGTGCAACGTCGAGAACTCGGCGTTCCCGGCAGGCACCTGCGCCGAGCGTGGCGCGCTCGCGGCGGCGGTCGTCGCCGGGCATCGCAGTTTCACGCACATCGTCATCGCCACCGAGGCCGAGGTCCCGACGTCGCCCTGCGGCATCTGCCGTCAGGCGCTCTCGGAGTTCGCCCCGTCCCTCGATATCGTCAGCATCACGACCGCCGGCGCGAGAGCGCACTGGTCGCTGAGCGACCTGCTGCCGCATCCGTTCACGCCGCAGTCCCTGCATCATCTATGATCCGTCGCCTCTTCGTCCTCCTCGCGGTCGTTCTCGCCACCGGGATCGCCGCCTGCGGGGAAACGCTCAACACGAGCAACACCTGCCCCGTGCTCTGCCCGTCGCAGGACGTGACCGTGCACGACACGGTCCTCTCGCCCGTGCTCGTCTTCGACAGCACCTTCATCGGCTACCCGGACCGCGGGAACGAGCTCGGGATGCTGCTCGCGACCCGCGGCGATACCCTCGAGACGCGCGCCATCATGCGCTTCGACTCGCTGGTGTATTTCTATCCGGTGCTCGGCGACACGGCGCGTGCCATCGTCACGGTCGATTCCTCGACGCTCAAGCTGGTCTTTGACCGGACCAAGGTGACGCTGCCGGCGACGCTGCGCTTCGAGGTGTACGACGTCGACGATTCGACGGCCGCCGACACGTCCAGCGCGGCGGTGCTGGCCAAGTTCACGCCGGCGCGCCGCATCGGCGGGATCACGCTGTTGCGTGACTCGCTGCAGGACACGCTGCTCGTGCCGCTGAGTGATTCGGCGATGCTCGCCAAGGTCACGGCCCACGGCCGCCTGCGCATCGGCGTTCGCGTCGACGGCAGCGGGCCGGTGTCGCTCCTCGCCAAGTCCACCGAGACCGGCTGGACGGCGCAGGTGCGGTTCAAGGGCGTGCGCGACACGATCACCGCGGCGCTCGTCGTGAGCGCGTACTCGAGCACGCCCACCGGCGAGACGGACCTCAAGACGTCGCTCACGGATTACCAGCTCGTCGCGAAATACCGCATGCCGCCATCGCCATCGAACACGATGGCCATCGGTGGCATCCCGGGACGGAGGACGTATCTTCGGTTCGACCTCCCGCGGCGGATCACCGATTCGACGACCATCGTGCGCGCCACGCTCTGGCTCACGCAGGTGCGCGTGCCGTTCGGCGGCGCCATGGACACGGTCACGATCAAGACGCACCCGGTGCTGGCGAGCCCGCTCGTCACCGATCTGCGCCGCGCCGCCACGATCCTCGGCAGTACGGGGGTCGGCATCTACGACTCCCTGATGGTCGCGCCGGGCGATACGGGCGTGAAGGCGATCGAGATGTACGGGCTCGTGCGACTTTGGGGGAATCAGGCGTCGCTCCTCGCACCGCCCACGCGCTCGATCGTCCTTCGGTCCGAGTGGGAATCGATCTCGGCCGGTGAGGTGCGCTTCTACGGCACCAACGCGCCGCTCGCGCTCCGTCCCACCATGCGCATCACGTACATCCCACGCGTCACCTTCGGAGTGCCTTGATGCGCGTCCCGTCGTTCGTATCCCGGAGCGTCTCGCGCGCGGCCGTGCTGGTCGTGCTCGCGGCACCTGCGATGCGCGCCCAGGGGGCGCTCAGCGTGCAGGGCTTCGGGTATCCCGGTGGGCAGCTGAGCACGCGCTCGCTGGCGACCGGCGGCGCGCTCGCCGACTTCGATCCGCAGTCGCCCGTCAACCCGGCGTCCATCGGTTCGGGCGCGCGCGCCCTCGTCTATGTGCAGTACGACCCGGAGTTCCGCACCTCCACCGCCGGCGGCGCGACGTCCAAGTCGACCGTCGCGCGGTTCCCGATGTTCGGCATCTCGACGCGGGCCGGGGCAGCCACGTTCGCGCTGTCGTTCTCGAGCTATCTCGACCGCACGTGGTCGAACAGCTACGCCGACACGATCAACATCAGCGGAACGCGCGTGCCCTCGCTGGTCGGTGCGGCGAGCTCCGGCGGCATCACCGACGTGCGCGGCGCGGTGGCCTACGCCATCGGCGATCGCTTCGTCGTCGGCCTTGGCGTGCACGTGTTCCCCGGCCGCAACAACACCTCGATCGCGCGGGAGTTCCCCGATTCGGCGTCGTTCGGCGGATTCAACCAGTCCGGCGAGATCACCTACGGTGGCACGGCGCTCTCGCTTGGTGTGGTAGGCACGCCCATCGAGCATATCAACATCGCCGCCTCGGCCCGTTTCGGCGGCGCGCTCGACGTGCGCCAGGGCGACTCGACGGTGCTCGGCTCGGCACGCATCCCGGGACGCTACGGCATCACCGTCGGTTATGACGGCATCGCCGGCTCCACCTTCTCGTTCCGGTACAACACCGAGAAGTTCAGCGCGCTCAAGGGGCTGGGCACGCCCGGCCTCCCCATCCACGACGCCACCGAGATGGCGTTCGGCGCCGAAGTGTCGGGGCCCAAGATGAACAACAGTGAACTCGCGATCCGCGCCGGCGTGCGGCAGCGCGACCTGCCGTTCAGCGTGAGCACCGCCACCGTGAAGGAGTTGATGTACACGGGCGGACTCGGCATCCCGGTCGCGGGCGGGAAGGGGATGCTCGACCTGGGACTCGCGCGGGCGAATCGCACCGTCATCGGCGGCACCGAGCAGGGGTGGATCGTGAGCGTCGGGCTCTCGATCCGGCCCTGACCCAGGGCGCTCGATCGATGGACGGTTCGGCGGGGCGTGACGCGGCGAATCCGCTCATCCTCGTGGCCGACGACGTCGACGCGAACGTCGAACTGCTCGTCGATCAGCTCGCCACGCTGGGCTTCCGCACCATCGTGGCGCGCGATGCGACGTCGGCCCTCGCCGCCTGCATCGAGCACCGCCCGGACCTCGCGATCCTCGATGTGTCGATGCCCGCCGGCGAGCTGGGCGTGGACGACCGTGACGCGGGATTCGAAGTGTGCCGGCGCATCAAGCGCGACGCCCGCTCGGCGCGCATCCCGGTCATCTTCGTCACGGCGCTGAACGACACGCGCGACCGGGTGAAGGCCATCGAGGCGGGGGCCGACGACTTCCTCACCAAGCCCCATCACCGCCTCGTGCTCAACGCCCGGGTGAACGCGCTCCTGAAGCTCAAGGGCGCGACCGACGCGCTCGAGGAGAGCCTGCGGCGCCAGCGCGAGCTGCAGAAGGTGCGCGACGATCTAATGAAGATGATCGTCCACGACCTCAAGACGCCGCTCACCGCCATCCTCGCCTCGCTCGAGATGCTGCGCGACGGCGACTTCGGCGTGCTCGGCGCGCCGCAGGCGCGGGTGCTCTCCGACGCCGAGGGGAAGGCCGAGGATCTGCTGGCGCTCATCGAAGACCTGCTCGAGGTGGCGCGCATCGAGGAACAATCCATCACGCTCAACCCCGAACCCATCGCGCCGCCGGCGCTGCTCGCCGAGATCGTGTACGACTGGTCGCTGCGCTTCCAGCAGGAGGGCACCACAGCCACCACCGACTGCGCCGACGACGCCCCCGTGTTCCGCGCCGACAAAGCACTGCTCAAGCGCGTGCTCTCGAACCTCGTGCAGAACGCGGTGACGCATTCGGCGGGCCCCGTGCATCTCGCGCTGACGGCGCGCGCCGACGACTCGGGGATCCTTTTCACCATCGCCGACGACGGCCCGGGCATCCCGCTCGAGTTCCAGGACATCATCTTCCGCAAATTCGAACGCGTGCGCGCCCCCAATGCGCCGCGCGTGCGCAGCAGCGGTCTCGGTCTCACGTTCTGCCGGCTCGCCGTGGAAGCGCACGGCGGCCGCATCTGGGTGAAGAGCGCCGACGGGGAAGGGAGCACGTTCTATGTGCAGCTCCCGCACGAGCCGCGTCAGCCGCCGCGGCTGTCGTGAAGGCCTACCTGCGCACCTTCGGGTGCCGCGCCAATCAGTATGACACCGAGGCCGTGCGGGCGATGCTCGCCGCCGCCGGCGCCACGGTCGTCGATTCGACGGACGACGCGGACGTCGCGATCTTCAACTCGTGCACCGTCACCGCGGAGGCCGAGGCCGATCTGCGCCGTGCCGTGCGCGGTGCGGGGGTGCCGTCGCTCGTCATGGGGTGCGCCTCGGCGCGCGCGCCGGAGGCGATCGCTGCACTGCCGAACGTGACGCAGGTGATCGCCGGCGCGGATCTCGACGCTGTGGCGCTCGCGCTCGGACTCCCAGCCGCCGCGGCGCGAGCGAGCACCTCGGTGCAAACCGGCGCGCGCGCCCTGCTCCGCATCCAGGATGGGTGCGACGCGCACTGCACGTTCTGCGCGACGACGCTCGCCCGCGGCGCCAATCGCTCGCGGGCGGTCGATGCGATCGTCGCCGAAGCGCGGCAGCTTGCCGCGACGCATCCCGAGATCGTCATCACGGGCATCCACATCGGCACGTACGGCGCCGACATCGGAAAGTCACTCGGCGCACTGGTAGAGCGGCTCGTGCACGACGTGCCCGATGTGCGCTTTCGGTTGACGTCCATCGAAGCCACGGAAGTGGACAGCCGCCTCACGGCACTCTTCGCCGCCGACCCGCGCCGACTCGCCCCGCACCTGCACGCGCCGCTACAGAGCGGCAGCGACGCGGTGCTGCGCCGCATGGGGCGCTCGTGGTACATCGCGGCATCGTATGCGCGCGCCGTGGAGCGACTGGCCGCACGTGTGTCGCCCTTCGCGCTGTCTGCCGACATCATCACCGGCTTCCCCGGTGAAACAGATGCTGATCACGCGGCCACCGTGGCGCTGGTGAACGACCTGCCGTTCACGAGCCTGCACGTATTCCCGTATTCGGAACGTCCGGGCACAGCGGCCGCGAACCTGGATGCGCCGGTCCCGCCGGCGGTGTCGAAGGTTCGCGCCGCCGAACTACGCGCGCTCGGGGCAGGGAAGGCCGCCGCCCACCGCGCCTCGCGCGCGGGAGGATCAGCCGACGTGATCGTCATCGGCAACGGCCACCGACGGCACGGACTGACGGAAGATTATCTTGAGGTGGCACTCGCGGATCCCGCGATGCCGCGGAGGACCCGTTTTGACGCGGCGTTGGAGATGCGCGGCGAACGGTTGTCAGCGGTGCCATTGGGGCCAGCCGCAGTCGCTTACGGTTCACCGTACTCTGGTTTACACGTCGGAGCCTCGGCCGAGGGGTGAGGGAAGGGCAGCGCGCCTCCCCCCGCGGTTCTCCCTCCCTTCTCCCTGCCCATCGCCCTCCCCTCCCCCTCCCCCTTTCCCTCCCCCTCCCCCTTTCCCTCCCCCT
>CAIRBD010000794.1 GCA_903876745.1 uncultured Gemmatimonadota bacterium | reverse complement strand
GGCGGCGCCCGCGCCCCCGGCGCCCGGATTGCGCGCCGAGTCGCGGATGGCGTCCGCGGCCTGCAGCGCCGCATACGCGCCGACGTCGCCGATGAGCCCGATGCGCGTGCGCTGGTCGAGCGTCGCGGCGACCTCGTCGGGGAGCGCGATGCTCTCCACGACGAGGCGGGCCAACTCGAGCCCCAGCGGCACGAGGTCGGGCGCGAGACGCGCCGCGGCGCGGTCGCCGATCTCCGAGTACTTCGACGCCAGCTCGAGGATGGGGATCGAGTCCTCGCCGAGCTGTTCGGCGAACCGTCCCACGATCATGTCGCGGATCTGGTCGGCGATCTGCTCGATGTCGTAGTTCGCATTCGCGCCCACGAGCTGCGTCACGAACACCTTCGCGTCGTGCACACGCACGATGAAGGTGCCGTAGGCGCGCAGTCGCACGCCGCCGAGCGCGCGGTCGTTCACCATCACGGGCGTCTTCGTTCCCCATTTGTGGCTCGGGAACTGCCGCGCGCTCACGAACACCACGTCGGCCTTGAACGGGCTCTCGAAGCCGTACTTCCAGCCGCGCAACTTCGAGAGTACAGGGAGGTTGCTCGTCGTGAGCACGTGCCGGCCCGGGTTGAACACGTCGGCGACCGTCCCCTGATCCACGAACACGGCCACCTGACCGGGGCGCACGATGAGCTGCGCGCCATTCTTGATCTCGTTCTGCGGGCGGGAGAACCGCCACACCATGGCGTCGGGCGACTCCTCGATCCACTCGATGACGTCGATCAACTCGCCGCTGATGAAGTCGCGCAGGCTCATGGCTTCCTCTGATGGGGATCCCACGTGAGAGATGACACCGTCATGGCCTCGTGAACAGGCCGAGTGCGTCCCACAGCAATCGCTCGACCGGCGAACCCGTGGCCGATACGCGTGGCGCGGCGCCGACGGTGAGGTCGCGGTAGGTGTTCAGGTCGATCATACTCGTGGCTTTGGCGGCGTCGAGGCGCCGGCGCTCGTCCGCGAGCTGGTCCTTCTCGTGCTCGCGCGCCGTCGTCATGCCGCCCTGCTCGACGAAGCCCACGATGCGCTGCAGCTCACCGCGGTCGAGCCACACGCCGTCGTTCTTGCACACGTCCACCACCACCCCGGACGAATGCGCGAAGTTCACGCGGTTCATCAGCTTCTTGCAGCGCGGGCAGGGGATGTAGCGCACCGTGTCCTGCGCCACGCTCCGCGTGGGCGTGCGCCCTTCGAGAGCAGAGATGACGCCGGCGTGCGCCTCGCGCGCGTCGCACAGCTTCTGGAGCACGTCGGGGTCCATCCACAATCCGCCGCACGCGGCGCATTCGCGCACCGCCGTCGGGCCGAGTCGCAGCGCCTGCAGCGGCTCGGCGCAGCGGGGGCAGTCCATCGGGCTGGCATCGTCCTCGGCCTCACGTGTGGCCTCGGCACCGCAGCGCGCACAGAACCGGCTCCCCGCGAACATCGGCGCGAAGCACGACGGGCAGGTGACGGTGGCGAGTGCGGCGCCGCAGTACTCGCACCGAGCGGCGTCGGCGGAGGTTGGGGCACCACAGCCCGGGCAGCGGAGGGAGGTGTCGGGCACGGGAGTGACCGTGAACGTGAAGAGGCGAAGGGTTGCAGACGGACGATGGACCGCCGGATCGGACACGCCATCCTCCGGCCGACCTCTTGAATGAAACTGCGGCCGGTCGGTCGGTTCCGGTAGGGCGCCCGCTGCGACATCCACCGTCGGCGATGCCCCGTCGCGTGCACGCGCGCCGCTACTCCGGCCTGAAGATCGTCAGCTTCTCGATGACGAGCGTGTCGCCGCTCGCCTTCGGAAGCGAGTGAAAGAGATACATCCCGCTCACGTATTCGATGCGCTCCGTCGGCTCGCTCTGCCGCATGCCGGCCACGAGTACGCCGGGCGCGTTCCGCGTAGCGCCGTGCGCCGACGCCGCCGTGACGGGATCGCCGAGCGCGACGCCTTTGTCGGTCTTGCCGCGATACCAGCCGCGTGACCCGCCCTTGGCCAGCCGCACGCTCACGCTGGCGGCCGTGATGTCACGGCAGGCCGGCGCGCGCGTGAACAGTTGCTCGATGAGCCCGCCGCTCTCGAGACGCTTGCCCGCCGACTGCGTCTTGCACTCGCCGTCGACGATGAAGAGCACGGACAGTTCGCCGCCCGCATAGGTCATCTCGTACGCGGCGTCGTCCGACTGGATGACGGTGGTCACCCCGGGCCCGTACACCTTGAGGAACGCGGCGAAAGGCGTCTTGCCGAGCCGGACCGGACCGAGCCCCACACCCGGCGTGAGCGTCTCGGTGGCGAGCGGCGCGAGCGCACGCTCGAACGGACTGCCGCATGCGGCGGACCAGAAGGCCGCGAGGCCTGCGGCGGCGCGGGCGAACCGGCGGTGCGTCATGCGAGGCAATGCGGCGGGGTTCGTGTGATATTCAATGGCAGGCCGGTCGCTCTTTCGGAGGAAGACCATGAAGGGAGGCAAAGGGGGACGTCAGCGCCGCACCGGCGCGAAAGACGCGCCCATCAAGGCGGGGCAGACCGCGCCGAAGAAGTCCGGCGCGAAATTCCGCGCGAAGTCCGAGGCACCGAAGAAGGGCGAGCGTTCGAAGTCGTTCGGATGGCGGAGTTCGAGCGAGGAGTAAGCGCGGCTATTTCGGAAAGACCACCGGCAGCACCACATCGGTCGTGAACACGCACCGGTCGTTGTGTCCGCACTCCGACACGATCATCGCGCGGGGTTTGGCACCCAAGGTGTCCATGATGTACTTCACGAACGCCTCGCCGCGCGCGCGGCGTGTGGGTCCCTGCGCCATCCCCTGCGGCGATTGATCGAAGCCGCCCAACGGCAGCACGTCCACCTGACCGAGCAGGTAGGTGATCGGACGTTCCACGAGCTGCTTCGTGAGCTGCGCGTCGGTCATCTTCGCGGTGTACCCTGTGCGCCCTTCGAGGCCCTGCGGCCACCGGTTGAACGTGGGTGCCTTCGCGGCATCGAACGGCCCGAAGGTGAACTCCGTGTTCCATTTCATGCCGTTCGCGCCGAGCGCTTCTTTGTCGGCGCTGGCCGGGTCGGCGTTGCCCGTGGGGAGCGGGCGGAGCGCGGTGGGGTACGCGTAGCTCGACGGATTCGCCACCACGTAGCTGATGTTCACGCCGAGCGTGCCGTGCACCGTGTTGGCCATCTCGTAGCGGCTCACGAACTGGCCGCCGGCGGAGTGCCCGGCGACGACGACCTGCGTGAGGTTCGGAAACAGTTTCTTGTTCGCGAGCGTGCGCACGATCTCGTCCATGAAGTCGAAGGCCGAGAGCGCGGGGTGCGACGTGCTCATGCCCCCCGAGCGCCACGTGTCGCCCCGGTTGGGCCACAGCACTTCGTTCGGCTGCGTCTTGTCGGTGTCGGCCACGAAGTGCGGCGCGATGACCACGGTGTTCTCGATGGCGCCGGCGAGGAACGCTGCGGCCATCGCCGTCTCGAAGTAGTGGTCGGCGTTGCGGCCGGTGCCGTGCACGAGCACGAACGCGCGCGTCACGGCCGCGTTCGGCGTGTTGAGTTTGTAGTTCGCATACACCATCGACCTCGCGGGGCCGGCGCCGAGCGTGACCCACTGCTCGCAGGCGGCGGTGGCGGTGGTGCAGGGTGCGACGCGCGACTGGGACGACGCGGCGGCGGGGAGCAGCGTGGCGGCGATCGCAGCGAGAATGATGCGCATGGTCGGTTGATTCGGCCGGGAGGATGACGAGATTACATATGCGGTGAAGAAACACCACACAGACGGTTATGTTGCGTTACCAGAACCGCGAGCCTGTGATCGTCGTTCGACGGCGACCCGTTGCACGCCGCCGCTGCGGCACCGATACTCGTTACAAATGTACGAGCGCACCCCTGCGCCCGGCACCAACACGCGAGGGCCGCACCATGGCCGAAGCTCCGAGCCCGTCCGACAGTTGGACATCCGTGGGACGGACCAGCAATACACAGTACCATCGCGCGGAGCCCGACGTGCTGATCGTGCTCCCCGATGCGAATCTCAAGGATGACGGCCCCTCGGCGATGATGAACGCCGATTTCCAGCTCGCGTTCGCGCGAGCCGCCGGGCGGCCCGTCGCGGTCGTCGTCCAGATGACGAGTCTGCTCTCGCAGGACGGCGCGGCGCGACGCGTCTACGCCGAACGGATGGAACCGAAGCTCTTTTTCGCGGCGGCGCTCGTCGCCACGAATCCGATGTCCAGGGCCATCGCGAGCTTCTTCCTGGGTCTCACCAAACCGAAGATCCCCACGCGCGTGTTCGATTCGTTCGACGCGGCGCTGGCGTGGGTGGCCGAGGCGCGGCCTCGCGAGGGCGCATGACGACCATCGACACCACCGGATGGACGAAGATCGGCACGAGCGCGAACGCCGATTTCTGGCTCGTCGAGCCGCACATCCTCGCCGTGGTGCCGTTCGAGGGCACCGAGGACACCGAAGCGACCGCGCGCCAGAGCGTGACCATCCAGCTCGAATATCTGCGCGCGCACGGCATGCGCGCCGGCGTCATCGTGTTCATGGACCCCGTGATCGAGCAGAGCGCCGGCGCGCGGACGATGTACCGCGACCTGCCCGATCCGACATTCCAGATCTGTTACGCGCTCGTCGGGAGTTCGGCGTTCGGTCGCGCGGTGGGCTCGGTGTTCCTGGGACTCAGCCGGCCGAAAGTGCCGACGAAGATGTTCGGCTCGTTCGAGGATGCGGCAGCGTGGATCCGGTCGCTGGGCCGGGGATGACGCGCGAATCGGGCGAACTGCCGCAGGACCTCGTGCACGGGCTGCTGCGCCTGTGTGAGGGCGACCTGTCGTTCCGCCTACCCCGCTCCCGCACGCGCGACTCGGCCGACACCGCGGCGTTCTTCGTCAACTCGATCGCCGAGGAGCTGGAGCGCATCCTGCGGACGTCGCGCGAGCAGGAGACGCGACTCTCCGCCTTCCTCGAGCGGATGTCGCAGACGCTCGTCCAGGTGGCGTCCGGGGACCTCAGCGCACAGATGGACCGCGACTACGCCGGCGATTCCGTGGACGTGCTCGCGTATCTGCTCAACAACACCATCACGGAGCTGGCGTCGTTCGTGGACGCGGCGCAGCACAAGGCGGAGGAGGATCGCCTGCGGCTCGAGGCGCTGGTGGCGGAGCGCACGCGCGAGCTCGACCGCCTGGCGACGACCGACGTCCTCACCGAGACCTACAACCGTCGCCGTCTCGAGGAACTGGGGCAGCAGGAGATCGGCCGCGCCACGCGGTACCGCTATTCGCTCTGCGTGGCGATGCTCGACCTCGACCATTTCAAGGACGTGAACGACGTGTTCGGCCACGCCGTGGGCGACGTGGCGCTGCGGCGCGCGGCCGACGCGATCCGGAGCCGTGTGCGCGCGCACGACCACGTGGGACGCTACGGCGGCGAGGAGTTCGTGATCATCGCGCCGAGTACCACGATGGATGGGGCGCGACACCTGGCCGGCGCGGTGCGCGATGCCGTGTCGAACGCCACGTTCGAGGTGGCCGGAAAGCCCGTCACGCTCACGATCAGCGTGGGGCTGGCCCAATGGGTGCGGGGTGAGTCGCTCGACGCCGTGTTGAGCCGCGCCGACGGCGCGATGTATCTCGCCAAGAACGCCGGGCGGAACACGGTGCGGGAACCGGAGTCACCGGACTCGACGCCGGCCTCGTGACGCTGCCGACGACGCTCATCCTGCCGGGAATCTCCAACTCCGGCCCCGAGCACTGGCAGAGCCAGTGGGAGCGGATCGACGCGAGCTGCACGCGGGTGATGCAGGCGGAGTGGGACGCACCGGGTTGCGCCGACTGGGTCACCACCCTCGATGCGGCGATCGGTGCAGCGCCCGGTGACGTCGTGCTCGTGGGGCACAGCTCGGCCTGCGCGCTCGTGGCGCACTGGGCAGCGGCGGCCGCACCGGCGCACATCGGGCGCGTGCGCGGCGCGTTGCTCGTTGGGCCGTCCGATCCTGAGGGGCCGAACTATCCGGTGGGGCCGACGGGCTTCGCGCCCGTACCGCTCGCGCCGCTGCCGTTTCCGAGCATCGTCGTGGCGAGCCGCGACGATGCGTACGTGAGCCTCGAGAAGGCCCGCTCGTATGCGGACGCGTGGGGCAGCACGTTCGTCGACGTCGGTGCGGCGGGGCACATCAATGCCGCGAGTGGCCTCGGCGCGTGGCCGGAGGGCTACGCGCTCCTCGAGCGGCTCCGACGGCAGGCCGCACGATAGTCCGGAGCGTGTAGCTTACTCCTGACACTTTCCGTCAGAGTCCGCCGCATGCGCGTCCGGCCATTCCTGCTCCTCGCACTGTTCGCCCGACTCGCCGCTGCGCAGTCGGGCGGCGCGCGCGCGCCCGGCACCACGGTGGGCGGATACGTGTACGACAGTCTCGCGCGCGCACCGCTCGCCGGCGCCGTGGTGCAACTCGTGGCGCCCGACAACCTCGCGCGCAACAACCGCACCGCCCGCTCCGACTCGCTCGGACGCTACACGCTCGATGACGTCGCCGACGGACGCTACCTGCTCGGTTTTCTGCATCCGATGCTCGACTCGCTCGGCGTGGAGCCGCCGCCGCGCGAGGTGTTCGTGGACAACCACCGGGCGGTGCGCGCGGATCTCGCCATCCCCGGGCCGGCGCGGTTCCGCGTGGCCATCTGCGGCGCCAAAGCCGGCGCCGACTCCACGGGCGTACTCATCGGCGTCGTGCGCGACCCGCGCGATGGCGCACCGACGGCCGGCGTGGCCGTACGGGGCGAATGGCTCGAGATCACGTTCGGGCCCGGCGGCATCTCGCGCCGCACGCCGCGCCTCACGGCCACGACGGGAGAGAACGGCTGGTTCGCGATGTGCAACGTGCCGACGGCGGGCTCGATGGTGCTGCGTGCGATGCGCGGAGCGGACAGCACGGACCTGATCGACCTGTCAGTGCCGTCGAACGGTTTCGTGCGTCGCGACCTGTACGTCGGCCGCGCGCGCGCGACGCTGAGTGGCACGGTGGTCGCTGCGGCCGGCGGAAAGCCCTTGGCGGGCGCGCAGATGCGCATCGCCGACGGTCCGCTCGCACGCTCGGACGACAAGGGAGAATGGACGCTCCCCGACGCGCCGGCGGGCACGCGCATGTTCGAGGTGCGCGCCATCGGGCATTATCCGCAGCGGTTCCCCGTGAACGTCGTCGACGGCGCCCCGCCGGTGCGGGTGGCGCTTTCCACGCTCAAGGCGATGCTCGATACCGTGCGTGTGATGGCCACGCGCCCCGTGTTCAGCCGCGACCGCAATGGCTTCGAGGCGCGCCGCATCGAGGGGAGCGGCCGCTATCTCACGGCGGCCGACATCGCCAAGCGGAGCCCCACGCTCACCTCGGACATCTTCCGCATGGTGCAGGGCGTGCGCGTGGAGCGTGACTCAAGCGGGATGGAGAAGGTGTTGCAGATGCGCGGCACGTTCGCGGACTGGTGCGTGCCGGCCGTGTTCCTCGACGGCCACGCGATGCGCGGACTCTCGGCCGACGACGTGGACGATCTCGTGAACCCGGGCCGCATCGCGGCGATCGAGGTGTATGCCGGCACCGTGGTGCCGGCCGAGTTCCAGATGGGGTTATCGGGCTGCGGTGCCATCGTGATCTGGACGAGGTAACATCATGAACCGATCGACGTCACTGTGGACCGCCCTCGCGCTCACGCTGC
>CAIRBD010000793.1 GCA_903876745.1 uncultured Gemmatimonadota bacterium | reverse complement strand
TGTCCGACGTCGCCGACACCGTCGTGCCGAGCACCACCTCGCCCGCCTCGAGACCCACGTCATGGCACACCTTCACCGTCACGGCGTCGTTGTCGCCGGTGAGGATCTTCACGCGCACGCCGCTGCGCCGCAGCGCCTCGAGCGCGGGGCGCGCCGACTCCTTCGGCGGGTCGAGGAAGGCGATGAACCCGGCGAGCGTCAACTCGCTCTCGTCGGCCACGGTGAACGGATGCTCGCGCGTCGGGAAGTCGCGGTAGGCGACGGCGACCACGCGCAGTCCGTCCTCGTTCAGTTCCCGCGCCACTTCCTTCGCCGTCTCGATGCGCGTGCCGTCGAGAGGCACGATGCGGTCCTCGTCGCGCACCAGCGTGCAGCACGCGATGATCTCCTCCACCGCGCCCTTGCAGATGAGCTCGTGCACCTCGCGGTTGCGGTCCACGACGACGCTCATCCGACGGCGCATGAAGTCGAACGGGATCTCGTCCACCTTCTTCCACACCGTGTCCACGCCGAGCGCGTCGTGCAGCTCGCCGTGCTCGAGGATGGCGCGGTCGAGCAGGTTGCGCAGCCCGGTCTGATAGTAGCTGTTGAGGTAGCCGAGGTTGAGCACCTCGTCGTCGTCCTCGCCGACCACGTTCAGATGCTGCTCGAGGATGATGTGGTCCTGCGTGAGCGTCCCCGTCTTGTCCGTGCAGAGCACGTCCATCGCGCCGAAGTTCTGGATCGCGTTCAGCCGCTTCACGATCGTCTTGTGCTTCGACATCGTGACGGCGCCCTTCGCGAGGTTGGCCGTCACGATCATCGGCAGCAGCTCGGGGGTCAGCCCCACCGCGACAGCCATGCCGAACAGGAACGCCTCGAGCCAGTCGCCCTTCGTGAGCCCGTTGATGAGGAACACGATCGGCACCATCACCGCCATGAACTTGATGAGCAGCCAGCTCACCTTGTTCACGCCGATGTCGAACGCCGTCGCGGCGCGCTGCCCCACGAGCCCCTTCGCCATCGAGCCGAACGTCGTCCGCGCGCCGGTCGTGACCACCACCGCCACCGCCGCGCCGCTCACCACGCTCGTGCCCATGAAGCACAGCGTCGGGAGCTCGGTGAGCGAGAGCGCGGGGTCGTCGGCCGGCGGCACGTCGCTCTTCTCCACCGGCAGCGCCTCGCCGGTGAGCGCGCTCTGGCTCACGAACACGTCTTTCGCCGTGAGCAGCCGCACGTCGGCGGGGATCATGTCGCCCGCCGCGAGGTGCACGATGTCGCCGGGCACCAGTTCCCCGATGGGCATCTCCACGCGCGTCGAGCGCTTCGTCGCGTCTGTCGCATCCGTCGCGTCGGGGTCCACGCGTTCCACGAGCGCGCTCGTGCGCACCATCGCACGGAGCGACTGCGCTGCCTGGTTCGACCGATACTCCTGCGCGAACCGGATGATCGTCGCCAGCGCCACCATCGTCCCGATGATGAGCGCCGCGTCGTGATCGCCCGTCAGCCACGAGATGCCGGCGAGCGCGAGCAGCACGAGCGTGAACGGCGTCACGAACGCATGCCACAACTGCGACGCCCACGAGGGCGGCTTCTCGTGCGCCACGTCGTTGCGGCCGTTCTGCGCGAGGCGCGCCGCGACCTCGGCCGGGGTCAGCCCGCTCCGCGTGCTGCCGAGCGAGGCGAGCACGTCGTCGGCCGGCGTGAACGCGAACGGGCGCAGCGCGTCGGCGGGCGGTGCTGCCGCACGCAGACCCGCGCCCGGCAGACG
>CAIRBD010000792.1 GCA_903876745.1 uncultured Gemmatimonadota bacterium | reverse complement strand
ATGACGAGCAGCGTCTCGGCGCGCCGGAGCGGCGACGTGGGCGAGAGGTCGGCGTCGGACGGAAGTGTGCTCCCCCAGACGATGTGCCGGGCGACGGCGGCGCTGCCCGACGCGACCCACCGTGACGTCGTCGCGCCGCCCTGGGAGAAGCCGAGCACGGTGAGCGGCGGCGATCCCCCTCCGGACTCGCGCAGCCGCTCGCGGCACCACGTGTGCACGGCGTCGAGGTAGGTGAGGTTGTCGGCGATGTCGTCGAGGCGGGCTTCCTTCGTCATCCAGCTCGCACCCACGACCTGCTCACCCTGGCGCCGCACCCGTTCTTCCACGGAGCCTTCGTAAAACCGACTGAGCGCCTCCGGCGCGACGATGAGCCGCGACCCGTCATCGATGGCGTCGAATCCGCCGATGAACGGCGCGGCGAGCTGGCCGTAGCCGTGCAGCACGACCCACAGCTCGCGCACGGGGCCGGACGCGGGACCGCGCACCGCAAGACGCGCTGTGCGGCGGACGGACAGGGATGCGACGCGATCCAATCGATCAGTCACGGGGTAGTGGATGAGGGGTCTGCGAGTGACGTCGGACAGCGCCCGGGAACCAGTGGCCGATTGCGACTTGGGCCGGGCGCCGTTACAATGACCGAGTACCTCTTGGGAGTATTCTTCGTGAGCAACGATCAAGTCAATCCGTCGTCGCAGGGGTGGGGCGTCGCCGCGTTCATCATCGTGCTGGCGATCCTGGCCAACGTGACGGCGTACTCGATCCACAAGGCGACGTATCTGAAACCCGATAAGGCGGCTGTTGAAGCGTCCCATTAGCGCGGCGCGGCCTCGTCAATCGGGTGCCCCCGGTCGTTACCCGGCATTTTCCGGCGCCACTCCGGCGCCCTGCGGCGATTCCCCCACTACCCACGAGTGCGCGCGATGACCTCCTGGATCCTGAGGGTGTCGGAGTCGAGGTGGAACTACTGGTCCACCTACGTCGTCGACCTCACGCTCATGGTGTACTTCCTGGCGTGGGATTCTTCGCGCCTCGGACTCTCGCCGCTGTGGATGACGGTGATGTTCGCGCTTGGCGCGGTGGCCTGGACGCCCACCGAGTACGCGTTCCATCGCTGGTTCTACCACGACGGCATGGAGCTGACGCGCAACGGGCACGAGAAGCACCATCAGGAGCCGACGAGCACGATCGCGATGCCGTTCTTCGTGACGCCGCTCCTCTTCGTGCCTCCGCAGCAACTCGTGGCGAACTACTACGGCGTGAGCGGCTTCTCGAGCTTCCTCGCCGGCTGGTTCTTCGGATTCATCGCGTACAGTTTCGTACATCACTCGCTGCACCACTACAAGCTGCCCTTCGCCTGGTACCGGCATCTGCAGAGCCAGCACCGCGTGCATCACGCGATCCCGGACAAGAACTTCGGGGTGACGATGAGGGTGTGGGATAAGGTGTTCGGAACCGAGTTCAAGAAGTAGGACGGCAGTGGGAGGGCAAGGTGCGAGGGGGCGAGGTCGAGTGCGAGCGGGAGCAGAGTGCGAGTGGGAGGTACTGCAACGGAAGTGGGGAGCGCGGGCTTTGCCCGGCGCTCCCCACTTTGTTCGCGGACCCTCGTCACTCAGTTGGTTCGGCCCACTCCCACTCTGCCCGCACTCCGACTCAAACTCCCCCGCTCGAACCTTGCACTCCCACTAGTTCTTGTGTCGGAACGTGATCCGACCGCGGGACAGATCGTACGGCGAGACCTCGACCGAGACTCGATCACCCTGCAGCACGCGGATGCGGAACCGCCGCATCTTGCCGGCCATCGTCGCGAGCACATCGTGCCCGTTCGTCAGCTGGACGCGGAACGTCGCGCTGGGGAGCACTTCGGACACAGTGCCTTCGAGTTCGATCGCTTCTTCTTTCGCCATATCCACCGAGTGAGAGAGTCGGTCGCCAGGCGCGGCCGCAATCATTCAATCTATCGTGTCCGGGGTCAGACAGCCAGCGTCAGGGCCATCGTGATCTCCGTATTGAACAGCTTCGACACCGGACATCCGGCCTTGGCGTTGGCGGCCAGCTGCTCCACCTGGGCCCGATCCGCTCCCGGAACCGACGCGTTCACGGCGAGATGCACCTTCGTGATGGCGAACCCGTCCGGGAGTTTCTCCACCGTCACGGTCGCCGTGGTCTCAATGATCTCGGGCGCCAATTTGGCCGCGCTCAACTGTCCGGAGAACGCCATCGAGAAGCAGCCGGCATGCGCCGCACCGAGCAACTCCTCAGGATTGGTCCCTGCGCCATGTTCGAACCGGCTGGTGAAGCTGTACGGAGCAGCGGCGAGTGTTCCGGACTCCGTCGACACCGACCCCGTCCCTTCACGAATTGTCCCGCGCCACACTGCGCTTCCTTTGCGATCCATCTGAATGCCCCTCGGATTTTGGCCCCCGGCCTCGCGCCTCTGCGCGGCGACCGTTAGCGTGAAACGCACCTACGTCGAGGAATCAACGCTCATGCACCGGATTTCGCTCCGCGCGCCGTTGGCGGCCGCAGCAGCCCTGCTCACGCTGGGAACGACCGTCCTGACCGCCCAGCAGGGCGCGCCGGCCGACGACATCGACCGCCGCACGGCGCAGGTGATGCCAAAGGTGATCGAATGGCGCCGCGACATCCACCAGCACCCGGAGCTCTCCAACCAGGAGGTGCGCACCGGCGCGCTGGTGGCCGAGCAGCTGCGGGCGATGGGGATCGAGGTGCGCGATCACGTGGCGCGCACGGGGGTCGTGGGGGTGCTGCGCGGCGCGAAGCCGGGGCCGGTCGTGGCCCTGCGTGCCGACATGGACGCGCTCCCCGTGACGGAGGAGGTGGATCTGCCATTCAAGTCCACGGTACGCACCACGTCCAACGGGCAGGACGTGGGCGTGATGCACGCCTGCGGGCACGATGCGCACACCGCCATGCTGCTCGGCGCCGCGTCCGTACTCGCGGGCATGCGCTCGCAACTCGCGGGCACGGTGGTGTTCCTCTTCCAGCCGGCTGAGGAGGGGTCGTTCGGCAACGGCGCGGCCGGCGACGCGCCGAGCGGCGCGGCCGGTTTGATCGCGGCGGGGGCGCTCGACAATCCCAAGGTGGACGCCATCTTCGGCATCCACGTCTGGCCCGAGGCGCCGGGGTCGATCTCGTACAAGCCGGGGGGCGCGATGGCGGCGTCCGACGCGCTCACGATCGTCGTGCACGGCAAGCAGACCCACGGCGCGCAGCCGTGGCGCGGCGTGGACCCGGTGGTCGTGTCGGCGCAGATCGTGAGCGCGCTGCAGACGATCACGGCGCGGCAAACGGACATCACGGCCGCCCCGGCGGTCGTGACGGTCGCGACGATCCACGGCGGCGTGCGCGGCAACATCATCCCCGACAGCGTCGTGATGACGGGCACCATCCGCACGTTCGACGCGGCCATGCGGAAGGACGTGCACCTGCGCATCCGGCGCACCGCGGAGCTGATCGCGCAGGCCTCCGGCGGCACGGCCACGGTGACGATCGGCATCGGCACCGACATGGTGGTGAACGACCCGGCGCTGACGCAGCGGATGGGCGCGACGATCCGTCGCGCCTCGAATACGGTGCGCAGCGACGCGCTGTGGATGCCGTCGGAGGACTTCTCGCGGTACCAGCAGAAGGTGCCCGGCGTGTTCTACTTCCTCGGCGTGAACGCGCCGGGGGTGAAGCCGGAGGATGCCGCCGCCAATCATTCGACGAGGTTCTTCGTGAATGAAGACGCGCTGCCCGTTGGCGTGAAAGCCTACGCCTCGCTCGCGCTGGACTATCTGAAGGGCGGCACGAAGTGAGCTGGCTCGAATCCACGGCCGTGCTGTTCGGCATCGTGAGCGTGTTCCTGAGCGTGCGGCAGAACATCTGGAGCTGGCCTACGGCCATCGTCAACGTGCTGCTGTACGTGCTCGTGTTCCGCGACGCGAAGCTCTACGCCGACATGGGGCTGCAGGTGGTGTACTTCGCGCTCTCGCTGTACGGCTGGTACGAGTGGCTGTACGGCGGGGAAAACCGCACGCAGCTCAAGGTGTCGCGCATCACGGCCCGGACGGCGGGCGCCTTGCTCGTGCTGGCCGTCGCGAGCGTCGCGGCGCTGGGCACGTTCCTCGCGCACTCCACCGACGCCGCGCTCCCGTACATGGACTCGGCCACGACGAGCACGAGTCTCGTGGCGCAGTGGCTCATGACGCGCAAAGTGCTCGAGAACTGGGCCATCTGGATGGCCGTGGATGTCGTGTACGTGGGGATGTTCATCTTCAAGCATCTGTATCTCACGGCCGGTCTCTACGCGGTGTTCTTCGTGCTCGCCGCGATGGGGCACCGTGAGTGGAAGCAGTCGTGGAACGCCGATCGGGCGGCCGCGGCGGCGGCACCGACGGCGGCGTGATGCGGCGCATCGTCGTGACCGGCCCCGAGAGCACCGGGAAGACGACGCTGGCCGCCGCGCTCGCCGCGCGCTTCGAGGCACCGCTGCTCGCCGAGGCCGCCCGCGCGTTTGCCGAGGCGCGAAGGGCCGAGGGGCGCGAACTCGCCGCGGACGACGCGGCGCCGATCGCGCGCATGGCGATCGCTGCGGATGACGACGCCGTGGCATCCGGTGCGCCGCTCGTCGTCTGCGACACCGACCTCGTGAGCACGGTGCTCTACACGCGGCACTACTACGGACCCGCGCCCGTCTGGATGGAAGACGCGGCGCGCGCGCGGCGTGGGGACCTGTACCTGCTCTGTGACGTGGACCTGCCGTGGATCCCGGACGGCGTGCGCGACCGGCCGGATGCACGCGCCGCGTTCCATCGACTCTTCGCCGAGACGCTGCGCGAGTTCGACTGCACGGTGCTCGGGATCGGCGGTGCGGGGGACGCGCGACTGGCCGCGGCGCTCGGTGCTCTCAACGCCTCGGGACTCCTCACCACGGCCGGACCGCGCTGATGCCCCCGCTGAGCGCCGCGATGACGAGCGAATTCTCGGCCGCGCTGTTGCAGGCGACCATCACCTTCGCGCTGTCCGCGCTCTGCGTGGGCCTCTGGCGGAAGTTCCGGCAGAAATATTTCGCGTGGTGGGCGGTGGCGTTCGCGCTCTTCCTCGTGCGCATCATCGTGATCATGCTGTTCATCGAGAGCAGCAACCGCGCCTGGCTGTTCTGGCACCAGGTGTTCACCGGGGAGACCGCGCTCGCCCTGCTCTGGGCCGCGGTGGTGTTCGCGCACGCCACCAAGTGGAATCACTGGTTCCACGTGATCGTCGCGTTCCCGCTCGCGTGGAGTTACGTGGCGGTGATCCGCCTCGACAACTTCAGCCTCGCGGCGATCCCGGCCGTGCTCTTCCTGTCCGCGGCCACCCTGTGGACGGGCGCCGTGCTGCTGCGGCACCGGCGCGCCGAGACGTACGGCGCGAGCACGCTGCTGGGCTGGACGTTCCTGTTGTGGGGACTCCACCATCTGGACTATCCCGTGCTGCGCGCGCGCGGCGCGTGGAATCCGTGGGGCTACTACATCGACATCCTGTTCCTGCTCGCGGTGGGCGCGGGGATCCTGCTCGTGGTGAACGCCGACCTGGCGAACCGCCTGCAGGCCCGCACGATGGAGCTCGAGCGGCTCTCGCGGCGGATGGTGCAGCAGCACGAGGAAGAGCGGCGGCGTTTGTCGCTGGAGCTGCACGACGAGACCGCGCAGGTGTTCGCCGCCGTGAAGATGCAGCTGGGCGTGGTGCGCGAGCGCGTCGATGCCGAGATGAGCGCACGGCTGGCGCGCGCCGTCGAGCTGGTGGACGAGGGGATGCGCGGCATCCGCAACGTCACGAACGACCTGCGGCCATCGCTGCTCGACGATCTTGGGCTCGTGCCGGCGCTGCGCTCGCTGGTGGCGGATTTCTCGGAGCGTCGCGGCGTGCGCACGACGCTCGATGCATCCGACCACATCCCGGCGCTGAGCGAAGAGGCGGAGGTCGCGCTGTACCGTGCGCTGCAGGAGGCGCTGTCGAACGTGGCCCGCCACGCGCCGGGCGCGCCGGTGCGCGCCGCGCTCTCGGCAACCCCCGACGCGGTGCAGCTGCAGATCGCCGATTCCGGCCCGGGTTTCGCCGGCGAGCACGCCCTCGCCAAATTCGAGAACGAAGGACACCTTGGACTGGCTGGGATGCGGGAACGCATCACGGCGCTTGGCGGCGAGGTGGCGGTGCGATCGGCGCCCGGCGCGGGCGTGGTCATCGACATTCGCATCCCGTTGCCCGAAGGAGCTGACTCGTGAGTGCAGGGACTCCCATCCGCGTGCTGGTGGTGGACGATCACGCGATGCTGCGTGAGGGCATCCGCAGCGTGCTCGCCGCGCCGACGTTCGACATCGTAGGCGAGGCGTCGAGCGGCGTCGAGGCGGTGCGCGTCGGCGAGCAGCTGAAGCCCGACGTCGTCGTGCTCGACATCTCGATGCCCGGCGGCTCGGGGCTGCACGCGGTGCCCGCGCTGCTCGAGCGGATCCCCGGCGTGCACATCCTCATGCTCTCGGTGCACGAGGATCTCGAGTACATCCTGGAGAGCGTGCGCGCCGGCGCGCACGGATATCTGCGCAAGGACTCGACGCCGGCGGAGCTCCGCGCCGCCGTGGAGACGGTGCATCGCGGCGAGGCGTACTTCTCTGCACAGGTCGCCACGCAGCTGGCGCAGGCGGTGCGCGGCGGCGTGACGGTCGATCCCGCCGTGCGGGCGCCGCTGGCCACCGACGTGCTGACGGCGCGCGAGAAGGAGATCCTGGTGCATATCGCGCAGGGGCAGACGAACCGCGAGATCGGCACCGAGCTGGGGATCAGCACCCGGACCGTCGAGGCGCACCGGGATTCGCTGATGCGCAAACTGGGGATCCGCACCGTGGCCGGGCTCACGCGCCTGGCGCTCGAGCAGAACCTGCTCTGAGTCTGGCCTACGCTGTCGGGGTTACCGGAACCCGATGACCGGTTGATGCCCGACGGCTCGGAACCGTAACAATCCGTAGGGGTTGCGACTCCGTAACTCTCCGAATTGTTAGGGGTGATGCGCACCCGTACCATCAGCGCATCACCCTCAGCTGTGGCAGGCATATGACCCGTTTCACCCTCCGGCAGGCCCTCACCGCGGCCGCCCTGATCGCCCTCCCCGCCGCGCTCGCGGCTCAGGAATCCACCCCGGCCTCGAAGCAGACGGCCGACTCCGCGTCGCGCTCGCGCACGCTGCGCACGGTCACCGTGACGGCCACGCGCCGGAAGACCGACGTACACGATGTGCCGACGCCGGTGAGCGTGGTCGACAGCGCCACGCTGCGCGACCGCATGCCGAACTCCCCCGCCGACATCCTGCTCGACCTGCCGGGGGTGGATCTGATCGGCACCGGTCCGAACCAGGCCCGTCCGTCCATCCGCGGCCAGCGTGGCCAGCGCATCCTGCTGCTCGAGGACGGGATGCGCATGAACAACGCGCGCCGCCAGCAGGATTTCGGCGAACTGCCGAGCCTCGTGGACGTGTCCCAGATCGAACGGGTGGAAGTGGTGCGCGGCCCGGCCTCGGTGCTGTACGGCACGGACGCCATCGGCGGCGTGATCAATCTCATCACGAAGGCGCCTGCCGTGCGCGGCGACGCGCGGACGTGGGGCCATCTCGGCTACATGTACGGCAGCGACGGAGCCCTCGGGAAGGCCGACGCGGTGCTCGGCGCGCGCGGTGGCGACTGGGCGTTCGAACTGCGCGGCAATGCGCGCGTCGCCGGCGACTACGACGCGCCCAAGGGGAGCTACGGCGCGGTGACGCTGAAGAACAACACGACGCTGCTCAACAGCGGCGTGCACGACAACAACGTCGTGGCGTATCTCGGCTGGCGCGGCGCGGCCGGGATGGGCGCGTTCCTGAAGACCGAGCAGTACGTGGCGGACAAGGCGGGATTCGGGTTCGTCGATCCCACACTGCTCGCCGGTGACGGCACGAAGATCGAGATCCTGTACCCGCACCAGAAGTACCAGAAGCTCACGATGGGCTTCAACTCCGGCGCCCTCTCGAGCGTCATCGCGGATAAGGTCGACGTGACGGGCTACGTGTCGCAGAACGGGCGCGATCTCGCGCAGAACATCCTCGTGCCGGCCGGTCCGGGCGCGACGATCGGCATCAACACGTGGAACCGCACCGACCTGGGCACCATCGGCGGCCGCGCGGAAGCGACCAAGGTCACGAACCACGTGATCTTCACGTATGGCGCCGACTTCTTCCGCGACCGCTCGACCAACAACGACTCGAGTCTGACGACGATCGTCGGTTTCGGCCCCACGATGAAGATCCCGAGTTTCCGTCCGTCGGTGCCGAACGCAACGCTGACGAGCACGGGCGCGTTCGTGCAAGGCGACGTGCGGCTGCACGAGCGGTTCAACGTGATCGTGGGCGGCCGCTATCAGGACGTGTCGAGCGTGCCCACGGCGACCGCGCTGCGCACCGACGTGATCTCGAGCCACGACAACTCGACGTTCGTCTATTCGGCGAACGGCATCGCCCGCGTGACCGACAACGTGTCGTTCATCGCGACGGTCGGGCGCGGATTCCGCTCGCCGAACCTGGTGGAGCGCTACTTCGACGGGCCGACGCCCGAGGGTTCGGCGTACGAGACGGCCTCCCCGGACCTGAAGCCGGAGACGAGCCTGAACGTCGACCTCGGCATCAAGTTCCGCAGTGAGCGCGTGAACGCCGAGGTGTTCACGTTCAACAACGACATCACCGACGCGATCACGATCGCGCCCACGGGGAACAAGGTCAACAAGCTCCCCGAGTACCAGAACGTGAACGTGGGACATCTGCGGTCGCGCGGCACGGAGATCGACGCGCAAGTGCTGCTCGGCGCCGGCCTGTACACGAACGGCAACTGGTCGACGATCAAATCGACGAACGTCCTCGACCCGAAGTCGCCGATCGGCGACACGTTCTCGGACAAGCTGAACCTCGCGCTCGGCTGGGCGGATTCGAAGCAGCGCTGCTGGCTCGAATACGCCGTGCGCCGGAACGGCGAGCAGAAGGACATCACGGCCGGGTCGAGCCCCGTGGGCAACACGCTGCCCGCGTTCACGGTGCTCAGCGTTCGTGGCGGCATCCGCGGCTGGGTGGTGGGCGGACTGCGCCAGGATATGTCGGTCGCGGTGAACAACCTCTCGAACACGCTGTACGCCGAGGCGGCGAACGCCGGCTTCTTCCGGCCGGCCCCGGGCCGCAGCATCACCGTGGCCGTCGCGACCTCGTTCTGATGCGCTCGGCGGTCCATTTCATCCCGATCGCGACGACGCTGTTCGCGCTGACGTTCGCGGCTGTGCTGTTCAGCCGCTACCGTCAGCGCGGCGGCGCGCATCTGCTGTGGTGGGGCTTCGGGATGCTCACCTATGCGGCGGGCACCATCACCGAATCGACGACGACGCTGTTCGGATGGCACGAGCAGGTGTTTCGCT
>CAIRBD010000791.1 GCA_903876745.1 uncultured Gemmatimonadota bacterium | reverse complement strand
GTCTACAAGATCGGCGGCATCCCCGTGATCATCAAGGCGCTGCTCGATGCCGGGCTGCTGCATGGGGATTGCATGACCGTCACCGGCAAGACGCTGGCCGAGCACCTGCCCGGTGGGATGCAGCAGCACACCGAGCTCGAGCCGCGCATCGGTGACGAGCTGATGCAAGGGAGCCTCCACCCACGACGCGGCGACGGTCAGCCTCATGCGAACAGCTCCATCGCCTGCAGCATCTCCACCCGGATGAGTCCCACGTTGACCGCCGGTTCGCCGATGACGATCAGCACGAGCTCGTTGCGCCCCACGGCGCACACGCGGCCGGCGTCAGCGGTCAGCTCGAAGAACCCCGCCTCGCCGAAGCCCGCGGCCAGCGCCGACCTGCGCGCCTTGCGATAGAGCGACGCGCTCAGCGCCGCGAACGCCTCGCCCTTCACGCCGATCTGCAGGTTCGCCTCGACGATCATGCCGTCGCGCTCGCCGACGACGAGGCACCCCGACACGCCGCGGTGACGGATCAGCTGTCCCAGCAGCGCCGTGAACGGACTGCTCATCGTCCCGTCTCCAGCCAGCGCCGCGCGCGCTCGACCGAGCGCTCGAGCAGACGACGCACGAAACCGAGCGGCACGCTGCGCGGCGTGGCCACCAGCAGCACGCCGTCGCCGCCGGGCGCCATCGCGAGCGAGGCCGCTTCCGATTCGAAGACGATCTGCTTCCACGCGCCGAGCCCGAGGAACTGCACCGCCCGTGCCGCCTCGTCTCCCACGCCGGAGAGCTGCGCCGCCAGGTCGGCCCCAAGGTCGCGGCCGTCGGCGGTGACGTATTGCCCGGCCACCACGTACCCGTCGTGATCGATGAGCAACGCGGTCTGCGGCTGGTCGCCGAGGATCTCGTCGAACAACGCGCGCGCATCCGCCACGAAGGCGGCGCCCTCTAACGTCGCCTGCGTGAGCGCGCCCGCGGGATTCGCCAGCGCGGCGGTCTCGCGTTCGCGCTGCGCGCGCTCGGAATCGGCCATCGCCGCACGCACGGTACCGAGTGCCGCCGCCAGCGACTGATCGCCGGGATCGGATGCGAGCGCCGCGCCGAGCAGCGCCGCCGCGCCCGCCAGATCGCCCTGCTGGAAGCAGAGGAAGCCCAGCCCCTTCTGCGCCGTGGCGTGGCCGGGCGCGAGCGTGAGCACCGTCTCCCATTCGCTCCGCGCGCGCGAGAAGTCGCCCACGTCGATCGCGATCCGCGCCACGAGGTCGTGCCCGTCGGGACGCTGCGGATGCCGCTCCGTACCGCGCGTCGCGACCTTCCACGCCACGTCGAGCTGCCCGCGACGCCGCAACGCCTCCCCCAACGGCAGGAAGGCGAGACTCGACGGGTCGGCCGCGAGTTGTTCGCTCAGCGCTCGGATGTCGTCAGCCACCATACCACTGCTCCACCATCGTGCGGAGCCGCGACGCGGCCGACAGGCCGGCGCGGATCTCCTCGGAATGTTCGTGATGCGGCTCCGTCTGCAGCACCCGCGCCCACGCGACGATCGCGCCCTCGAAGTCGCCGCGACGCAGGCAATGGAACCCGCGGTCGAGGTCGTCCGTCGGTTCGGGCAGCGCGTCCGGCGCCGTCGCTCCTGAAGTCTGCGCTGGTGGCGACACCGCCGCGACGGCCGCCGCCGCCGCCGCCGTCCGTGCGGCCGCATCCGGGGGCGGGCCGCCGGCGGGCACTGCCGGCATCGACAGCATCGGGGTGGGCACGCGGACCACGGTCGGATGCCCGCCCGAGCCGTACTCCGGCACGTGCAGCTCCACCACGCCGGTGCACACGAGACCGTACACGACCTTCGCCACGTCGAAGTCGCTGCGCCCCAGGTCGGCGGCGATCGAGCGCAGGTCCTGCGTGCCGTCGATGCGCGTCAGCACCTCCCACTCGCTCGGCAGGAGGTCGAGCTGGGGGCCGGCCGAGTCACCCACCGGCGCGAACGATGGTACGACGAGCAGGCTCGGCACCTTGTCGGCGATGCGCGACCACTCGTCGATGCGGCGCGCCGCCTCCATGAGCAGCGACTCCGTGCCGATCTCCACCATCGAACCCGACGACACCGGCCCCTCCTCGAACCGGAAGAAGCCTTCGCCCCACGACAGCAGCTCGAACACGACCGCCTCGATCTGCATCCGCATCTGGCGTTCGAGTTCCTTGGCGTTGATCGCGCCCATCTCCACGAGGATCTCGCCGAGGCGCCGCGGGTCGCCCTCCGCCTGCGTTCCGCGCGCCTTCTGGATCTGCGCCTCCGACACCTTGCCGGCCCGCAGCAGCAGCTCGCCGATGCGGTGCGGATTGCTCTTGATCGTCGCGGCCACCACGCGCCCCTTCGCGAACTGCACGGTGCCTTCATTGGCGCGCAGATCGGAAGTGACGGCCAGCGTCCCCGTCTTCCGGCTCAGGTCGAGGAGTTGGAAGACGTCGTGGACGCCGAGTTCGCGGAGCGGTCCCTCGATGGCCATGGCTCAGCCGCCCCGCGCGCGTTCGCCGAACACGGTGAGCAGGTCGCCGGCCGTGCGCGCTTCACGCCGCGCGCGCCGCGCCCAGTCGCCGGCCGGCTCGAGGTCGCACACGCGCTCCCATTTCACGATGGCGTCGCGATAGCGCTTCTGCTCCGCGCACAACACGCCGTCGTAGAAGATCGCGCCCGCGTGATCGGGATCGAAGAGCAGCACGCGGTGAAACGCGGTCGTGGCGTCGGCGCGGCGTCCGAGCTCCAGCAGCGTCTCGCCGAGCGCGAGGAGGCCGTCGAAACTGTACGGGTCGCGCTGCAGCAGGTCCACGAGCAGGGTCAGCGCGTCCTTGTGGCGCCCCGCGAGCCGCCGCATGGCGGAGAGCTCGAGGATCGCCTCCGTGTACGTGGGCACCGACTCCAACGCCGCGAGCAGATGCGTCTCCGCCTCGTCCCACGCCTGCCGCTGCACGAGCAGTCGAGCGAGGTCGAAGCGCACGGCCGCGAAATCGGCGTCGAGTTCGAGCGCGTGGCGGTACGACGCGATGGCGCCTTCGGTGTCGCCCATCGACCGCGTGATGTTGCCGATCCAGCGCAGCACATCCGCCCGCTGCGGGGCCTCGCGGCGCGCCCGCTCGAGCACCTCGAGCGCCGCCGCGGGATCGCCCGCGTCGAAGCGGCAGCTCGCCGCGAGCAGCATCGCGTCGACGTCAGCCGGCGCCAGCAGCAGCAGCTGATCCGCCGCCTCGCGCGCCTCCGTCCCGCGCCCGAGGAGCAGCAGCGACTGCGTCTCGCCGCGCAGCGCGCGCACGTGGCGGGGATCGGCCGCGCGCGCCGCGAGATAACGCTCCAGCGCGTCGCCGTACGCACCCTGTCGGCAGAGCACGTCGCCGAGCAGCGCATTCCCCTCGGCCACCGGCGCGCCCCGCGCGAGCGCGCGGCTCGCCTCGGCGCGCGCGCGGTCGAGCAGTCCCTTGGTGAGGTAATCCGCCGCCATCGCGTACGCGTCGGTCTCCACCATCGCCGGCGCCGCCGCCTCGGGCGCCGCCGCCGGTGTGAGCTCGGTGAACAGTGTATCGAGCAACTTGGGGTCGAACGTGAACGTGTCGACCTCCGTGCTCATCCGCTGCTCACCGCCCAGATCGGGCACGACGGAAAGGTCCGCGTCCTCGTACTCCACGTCGATCGCCAGAGCGAACTTCTGCGCCACGTAGTACGGGTCGAGCTCGAGCGCCCGTTTGGTCTCGCGCAGCGCGCCCTCGAAGTCTCCGAGGTTCGACAGCGTGAAGCTCAGGTTGTAATGCGCCTCGGCGAACTCGGGACGCGCCTCGATGGCGCGCGAGAACGCGTTGCGCGCATCCTCGAACTTGCGCAGTTCCGAGAGCACCAGACCCACGCCGTTCCACGCCGTCGGCTGCTCCGGCTCCCCCTGCAACACCTGCCGGTACGCTTCGAGCGCCAGCTGATACCGGCGGGTCTTCGTGAGCAGCAGCGCGAGGTTCAGCCGCGCCTTCGTGAAGCCGGGATTGCACTCGAGCGCCGCGCGGAACGCGTCGATCGCGTCATCGCGCCGTCCCTCGTGGTAGCGCGCGACGGCGAGGTTGTTGTGCGCGATGGCGTACCGCGCGTCGGCGCCGAACGCACGCGCGTAGCTCTCCGCCGCCTCCGCGAACTTGCCGCCCTGGTGCAGCGCCACGCCGCGCTCGTTCCACAGCTTGGGACTGTCGGGCTGCGACGCGACCAGCTCGTCATACAGGACGATCGCCGCCGCCGGATCCTTGCGCAGCAGGCGCAGCTCCGCCATCGCCTGCAGCACGAGCCCGCGGTCTTCACCGCGCTCGAGCGCCAGCTGATACTCCCGCTCCGCCTCCACGAGGTAGCCCTTCTGCCGGTACGCCAGGCCCAGCGTGTAGTGCGCGAGCCCGCCCCCCTCGGCCACCTGCATCATCCGGTGCGAGCGCGCCTCCTGCCGCCCCGGCACGAGCGCTTCGTACTTGTGCTCGCTGTACTGGTCGAGCGAGAGGTTCGCCTGCGCGCGCGACAGCGTCGGATTCAGCTGCACCGCCCGCTTGCTCGCCGCGCGCGCCTCATCGGGCCGCCCCAGCTCGCCGTAGACGAACCCGAGCAGGAAGTGCGCGTCGGGGTTCTCCGGATTCAGCTCGACGGCGCGCCCCAGCGCGACGAGCGCGTCCTCGCCGCGGCCCTGATTGTACAGCACCTCGCCGAGGTAGAAATGCGTCACCGAACTCCGGGGGTCGAGCCGCAGCGCCTCCTCGAACCAGCGCTGCGCCTCGCCGAGGCTCCCGTGCGCCTTCTCGGCGAGCCCGAGCTGCACGATGGCCGCGATGTCGTCCGGGTGGTGGCGCAGCAGCGCCGAGAACTCGGCGATCGCCTCCTCCGTGTGCCCGAGGAGCGCGTGCGCGCGCCCCAGCTCCCACCGCGCGTCGCGGTCGTCCACGCGCAACCGCAGGCGGTCGCGCAGCAGCGCCACGCGGCTGTCGTAGAATCCCGTGCTGAAGTACGCCACCTCGAGGTTGCGCTGCGCCACCTGCATCTTGGCGTCCAGCTCGAGCGCCATCGTGAACGCCGCCACCGCCTCCTCGTACAACCCCTTGTTGTAGTACAGCACGCCCAGGTTGTTGTGCGCCCCCGCGTCGGACGGATCGATGCGCCGCGCGAAGCTCAGCAGCGTCGCGCGGTCACGTTCGGAGGCGAGGGGCGCAGCCGTCACGATGCGGTCAGTCGACGCGGACGGCGCGGAGGATGGCGGCCAGACTCGACTTGTCGGGCAGCAGCAGGAAGAACCCGCGCAACCGCTCCCCCGCCTCGGTCAGGTAGAACTCGCTCTCCACGCAGAACACCGTGTCGTTCGCCTCCGCCATCTCGAGGTACCCGGCGTTCAGCACGGCGTCGCTCATGTCGAGCGCGAGCGACGGCGGCGACGGGAGCAGGATCATGCCGAGGAACTCGCTCAGCGCGTTCAGATACGCGGCGCTGAGGATGTTGCCCGCTTCCTTGATGGCCGACTGCTCGATCTCGCCGAGCTCCGTCGTCGGCTTGCGCATCATCAGGCCGGCCACGCGCAGCGCCGTCTCGCGCGCGAGCACCAGCATCGTCAGCCCCGTGAGGTCGCCGAGCATCTTCATCAGCACGGCGGCCACCGGTTCCTCGTGCGCCGCGATCTGATTGGGGATCTCGGCGAGCGGCGCCACGGTGAGGCGCGGCACGCTGATCATGATCGTCTGCCCCGTCATCTGCGACAGCGCCGTCGCGGCGTGGCCGGCGCCGATGTTGGCCACCTCGCGCAGGGCGTCGAGTTGCAGGGCCTTCAGGTTCCGGATGTCGTCCACGCTCAGTTCCCCTGGAAAAGACTGCCCACGTCCACGATCAGCGCCGGGGCGCCGTCCGCGAGGATCGTCGCGCCGCTGAACAGCGCGAGCCCGTCGCGCGGCGCGTCGAACTGCTTCACCACGATGTCCTGCTGCCCGAGCAACTCGTCCACGACGAGCCCCGAGCGGTGCGTGCCCCGCTCGATCACCACGATCTCGCGTTCCGCCTCCGGCGCGCCGGACTGTCGCACCACCTGGCGCAGGTCGAGCAACGGCAGCACTTCGTCACGCAGCACGAGCACGTCCCGCCCGCGCACCTGCTGCACCGTGCCCGCGCCGTACTCGAGCGTCTCGCGCACGTGCGTGAGCGGCAGCGCGTAGCGCTCGTCGCCGCTGCGCGCGAGCAGCGCCCGCACGATCGCCAGCGTCACCGGCAGGCGGATGCTCATCGTCGTCCCCTGCCCCGCCGTGCTCTGCATCTCCACGAGGCCGCCGAGGGCGCGCACCTTGGTGTGCACCGCGTCCACCCCCACGCCGCGCCCCGACATCCCGCTCACCTGCTCCGCCGTCGAGAAGCCCGGCTGCGCGATGCAGCGCAGCAGCAGGTCGTCGCTCAGTGCCTGCACCGCGGCATCCACCAGTCCGCTCGCCTTCGCGCGCGCCAGCACCTTCGCGCGGTCCACGCCGCGTCCGTCGTCGCTCACGCGGATCACGATCGCCGAACGGTCGCGCGCCGCGCTCAGCACCAGGCGCCCGGCGCGCGGCTTCCCGGCCGCCGCGCGCACGTCGGGCGCCTCGATGCCATGGTCCATCGCGTTCCGCAGCAGATGCACCAGCGGTTCGCCGATCTCGTCGAGCAGCGAACGGTCGAGCTCGATCTCCTTCCCCTCGATCACGAACGTCACGTCTTTGCCCAGCTGACGCGCCGCGTCGCGTACGAGCCGCGGGAACCGGTCGAACACCTGCCACACCGGCACCATGCGGCTCGTCACGATCTCCGACTGCAGGTCGGCGATGAGACGCGACGCCTCCTGCAGCGCGTCATCGAGCGCCGCGTCGCCGATCCCCGCCGAGAGCTGCAGCAGACGCCCGCGCGTGATCACCAGTTCGCCGATGAGGTTCATCAGCGCGTCGAGCCGCGCGAGATCGATGCGCACGTGCCGCGTCGGACGCGACGCCGCCACGCGGGCCGCCTCCTCTCCCTCGGCCACCATCTCGATCGTCGCGTGCGTCTGGCGCCGCGTGTGCCCGCTCGCGTCGACCTCCACCTGCGCCACGTCGCCCGCCGTGCGGATGACGCGATCGATCTCCTCCGCCGTGGCGGTGGTGATCAGCCGCAGGGCGAACGCCTGCGGCGTCGTGGCCTCGCGCAGCAAGGCCTCGGCCGGCGACGTCGCGGCCACCTCGCCCAGCGTGCGCGCCTTCGTGACGGCCATGTACGCGCGCACACCGGGGAGCACGGAATCGGCCGCCTGCCGCACGCGCACGATCACGCCGGGCCCCTCGAGCGGGTCCGCCTCCGCCACTTCCACCAACGCGCCGCCCGAGAGGTGCAGCGCGCGGAACTCCCCCGTCGCGCTCCCCCCCGCCACGTCGTGCAGCCGCTGGAGCGCGGCCGTCATCGCCGGCGTCGTGCCGCTCGACTCCGACACGCCGTCGAGCGCGCCTTCGAGTGCGTCGGCCGCCGCGAACAGCGCGTCCATGAGGTCCGGTGTCTGCGACTGCTCCCCGCGGCGTACGCGGTCGAGCAGCGACTCGCACTCGTGCGCGAACTCGGCGACGGCGTGATACCCCATCGTCGCGCACATCCCCTTGAAGGTGTGCACGGCGCGGAACACGGCGCCGAGGGCTTCCTGGTCGTCGCCCCCCTGCTCGAGCAGGAGCAGGTTGCGGTTGATCGCCGAGAGCTGTTCGCGGCTCTCGGTGCGGAAGAGTTCCGCGTACCGCGACGGGTCGATGGTCATCGGGCCTCGCGCGCGCGCGTGTCCGCCCCGCCGGGGCGGACCGCGCTCACCCCAGCACCCGCTGCACCGCCTCCAGCACGCGGCTCGGCTGGAACGGCTTCACCACGAAGTCCTTCGCCCCCGCCTGGATGGCCTCCACGACGAGCGCCTGCTGCCCCATCGCGCTGCACATCACCACCTTGGCGTCGGGATCGAACTTGGTGATCGCGCGCACGGCATCGATGCCCCCCATGTCGGGCATCACGATGTCCATCGTCACCAGGTCGGGGCGCAGCTGCTTGTACTTCTCCACCGCCTGGGAACC
>CAIRBD010000790.1 GCA_903876745.1 uncultured Gemmatimonadota bacterium | reverse complement strand
CGGCCGCTCGGCGCCGGGAAGCGGCGCTCGTACATCTCCGCGCCCAGCTCTTCGGCGATGTGGCTCAATCCCTCGTTGAGCCACGTCTCCTCTTCGCGGCCGCCACGCGTCACCACGTGCTGGCTGTACGAGATCAGGTGCTGCAACTCGTGGATGAACGTCGCCGGCAGCACCCGCTGCACGTAGTCCGCCGTGTGCGTGCAGCTGTAGATCGCGTTCGGATCCGGGATGAACGAGTAGAAGATCTCGCCGGCGTTCGAGTGCGCGTACGTCGGCAGCAGGTCGGGTCCGTAGAAGAACCCCGTCACGAATCCCTGCGTCGAACACTGCGAGGCGGGGACCATCGCGTTCACGACCGGCGTGAAGAGCGCCACCACGCGGCCGTTGCCGTCGATGTCGGATTCGGCGCCGAAGGCCGCGGCGTCGATCCCGTACAGGTCGTTGTCGAACACGCGGCCCAGCCCGTCATACTGTTCCGTCGTGAATCCCGCGCCGGCGGTGTCCACGTAGAACACCACGTGCGACCCCGTGTAGCGCAGCCGAGCGGTCACGTCCTTGAATGCGGTGCCGGTGAGGTTCGCCACCACGTGGAACGTGCGCATGCTGTCGGCAGCGAGTGCCGCCGTGCCCCGCAGCGCGAGCCCCGCGCCCGCGGCGGCGGCTGACTGGTGCACCGCCGGCGCGATCGCGTGCTCCGTCGCCCGCAGCACCCCCTCCCACTGCCGCTGCACGGCGTTGTCGCGCACGTCAGACGCGGGAGTGGCGAGCACCGTGGCGCTCGCGGCCGTCGAACCCAACCGCCACTTGATGCTCGAATCCGCCCGCCCGGCCGACGCGAACTGCGCCACGACGAGATACGACGCGCTCGACGGCAGCAGCACGCACGCTTCGAGACGCCCGCTTGGCACCGTCAGCGCCTCGTATGGTGCCGTCCCAACGGCGCTGGCCTTGCCCGTGTGCGCGGTCGTCAGCGCGTTGCTGCGGATCGTGCCCTGCACCACGCGCACGGCAACATCCCCAGTCGCGAGGCACGGCGGCACGGCCACCCGCACCAGCGTGTCGCCGAACACGGAGAGCGCCGTCGCCCTGGAGTCGTCGAACTCCACCCACCCTCCCGTCCCGGCGATCGAGAGTCCCGCGCCCCGCAGCACGATCGTATCGCCCGGAGCGACCGTCGCAGGCACTGAACGCAGGATCGGCGCCGCGGTCGCCACCGCGCGCAGCAGGACAGAGCGCGACGCGGCTTGGCTCGGGAACGCGGCCACGACCGTCGTGTCGATCGCGGCCCCCAGTTGAAGCCTCGCCGCGGCCTCCCCGAGCTCGTTGGTGAGCGCCAGGCTGTCGAGCATATGCGAGCCAGCCGCGGCGCCACGCGTCACGCGGAACACCACCGTCGCCGACTTCACCGGCATCCCAGCCGCGTCCGTCACGCGCACCGCCAGCGCCTGCGGCAACTCGCTGCCGGCCGGCGCGTGTTGCAGGTCGCCGCTCGCCACGCTCAGCGCGAACGACGCCGCTTCGGGCACCACGACGCGGTCGTGGTGGCACGCCGCGACCGCCGCGGCCAGCGCCACCCCAGCGCCAACGCGCCTCAGTATTCCGGATTCCTGCGAGCAACCCATCGAGAATTGACTCAACTCTTTACGGTGCAACGTTTTATGACTGATATGGCGATCCTTCTATAACTTTGACACCGAGGCGACCGTCGGGCTACCTTTCCACGTTCAATGTCATTCGTACACCTGCATTGCCACTCTGAGTATTCCCTGCTCGACGGCGCGAACCGCATCGACGACCTGATCAATCGGGCCATCGAGTTCGAGCAGCCGGCGCTCGCGATCACCGATCACGGTAACCTCCACGCGGCCTGGGAGTTCCAAGAGAAGGCCCGAAAGCAGGGCCTCAAGCCCATCGTCGGCATGGAGGCGTACGTCGCACCCGGCGACCGCCGGACGCGCGGACGGGGCACCTCCACCGATCGTTCATATTACCACCTCGTCCTTCTAGCCCGCGACCTCACGGGCTACAAGAATCTGGTGAAGCTCTCCTCCCTCGCCTACACCGAGGGCTTCTACGGCAAGCCGCGGGTCGACCGCGAGCTCCTCGAGCGGTACAACGAGGGGATCATCGTCTCGAGCGCCTGCATGGCCGGCGAGATCGCGACCCACCTGTTGCAGGACCGGTTCGACGAGGCCAAGGCCGCCGCCGAGTGGTACGCGAACGTCTTCAAGGACCGGTACTACCTCGAGGTGCAGGCCCACGACGCCGGCGAGCAGCGCAAGCTGAACGCCGAGGTGTTCCGGCTCGCCAAGACGCTCAGCCTGCCGGTGGTCGCCACCAACGACTCCCATTTCCTGCGCGAGGAAGACCACGACGCGCACGACGTGCTCCTCTGCATCGGTCTCAAGAAGGACCGGCTCGACGACAACCGCATGAAGTACGACCGGGGACTCTACTTCAAGTCGGCCCCCGAGGTGCGCGCGCACTTCGCCGACCGCCCCGACGTGCTCGAGCACACGCTCAAGATCGCCGACGAGGCGGGCTTCGCGTTCGAGAAGAAATACCACGTCCCCTCGTTCCCCCTCCCCGCGGGCGTGACGTCCGAGAACGCCCTGCTCGTGGCGCTCGCCACCGACGGGGCCAAGGTCCGCTACGGCACGCCGCTCCCGGCGAACGTGCAGGAGCGGCTCGACTACGAGCTGGCCGTCATCACCAAGACGGGCTACGCGGGCTACTTCCTCATCGTCGCCGACTTCATCCAGGCGGCGCGCGACAAGGGGATCCCCGTGGGACCGGGGCGCGGATCGGCGGCGGGCTCCATCGTCGCGTACTCCACGCGCATCACCGACGTCTGCCCGCTCAAGTTCGACCTGCTGTTCGAGCGCTTCCTGAATCCCGAACGCGTGTCGATGCCCGACATCGACGTCGACTTCTGCGAAGAACGCCGCGGCGAGGTCATCGAATACGTCCGTGACAAGTACGGGCGCGACTGCGTGGGCCAGATCATCACGTTCGGGACGCTCAAGTCGCGCGCCGCCATCAAGGACGTGGGCCGCGTGCTCGCTTTCACGCCGGCCGAGACCGACGCGATCGCCAAGCTCATCCCGAACGCGCCGAACTTCTCGCTGACGGTCAAGGAGGCCATCGAGAAGGTGCCCGAGGTCCGCAAGCTCTACGAGCAGGACGACCGGCACCAGCAGCTCCTCGACTACGCGATCGCGCTCGAAGGGCTGTCGCGGCACGCCGGCGTCCACGCGGCGGGCGTCGTCATCGCGCCGGGGCCGCTCGACGAGTACGTGCCCATCTGCACGCAGGATTCCAAGGGATCGGGCTCCGGCGGTGAGGAGCGCGTCGTCGTCACGCAGTACGACATGAACGCGCTCGAGCACGCCGGGATGCTCAAGATGGACTTCCTCGGCCTCACCACGCTCACGATCATCCACGACACCCTCGTGGCCATCAAGGCACGCGGGCGCGCGGTGCCCGACCTCGACACGCTCCCGCTCGACGACGACGCGACCTTCCGCATGCTGCGCTCCGGCCGCACCGCCGGTGTGTTCCAGTTCGAATCGCCGCTCGCCACCGACATGGTGCGCTCGATGCGCGCCGACTCGTTCGACGACCTCGTCGCCTGCAACGCCCTCATGCGCCCCGGCCCGCTCGACGCCGGCATGCACAAGACGTACATCCGCCGCAAGAAGGGCGAGGAGCCGGTGAAGTACCAGCTCCCCGAGCTCGAGGAGATCCTCAAACCGACCTATGGCGTCATCACCTACCAGGAACAGGTGATGCGCATCGCACAGCGGCTCGCGGGCATCTCGCTCGCCGAAGCCGACGTGCTGCGCAAGGCTGTCGGCAAGAAGGACGCGGAGCTCATCAAGAAAGAGCTCGGCAAGTTCGAGACGAAAGCGGTCGCCGGCGGCTTCGACAAGAAGATCATCGCCGACATCGCCGGGCAGATCGAGACGTTCGGCCGCTACGGGTTCAACAAGTCGCACTCGGTCGCGTATTCCGTGCTCTCGTTCCACACGGCGTACCTCAAGGTGCACTTCCCCGCCGAGTTCATGGCCGCCCTGCTCTCGGCGTGCATCGGCGACACCGACTCCGTCGTGAAGTACATCGCCGAAGCGCGCGACCTCGGCATCGAGATCCTCCCGCCCGACGTCAACGAGAGCAACTACAAGTTCACCGTCATCGGCGACCAGCGCATCCGCTTCGGCCTCGGCGCCGTCCGCAACGTGGGCCATTCGGCGATCGAGTCGATCATCGCGGCGCGCGGCACCGGCCACTTCGAGTCGCTCTACGATTTCGCCGAGCGCGTGGACCTGCGCGTCTGCAACAAGCGTGTGTTCGAGGCCCTGCTCTACGCTGGCGCCCTCGACGGGCTCGGCGGTCATCGTGCGCAGTTCGCGGCAGCCCTCGACGGCGCCATCCAGAACGCCTCGCTCTCGCAGGCCGAGAAGGTCACCGGGCAGGGCTCGCTCTTCGGCGGCGACGCCGCCGACGAGTCGCAGCCGCAGATGCGGCCCGTGCTCCCCAACATCGCGCCCCTCTCCGAACACGAACGGCTCACCAAGGAGAAGGAGATCATCGGCTTCTACATCTCGGGCCATCCGCTCGAACCATTCCGCGCCGAATGCGAACTCCTGGCCAGCCACACCGTCGCACAGCTCGGCGCGTGGACCGACCAGCCCGTCAACGTGGCGGTCGTCGTGACCACGGTGCGCCGCCAGATCTCCAAGAAGAGCGGCAACGAATTCGCCCGGCTCACCGTCGAGGATTTCTCGGGCGCCGGCGAAGTGCTCGTGTTCCCCGAGGCGTGGGCCGCCATCGGCGATCGCGTGCAGGCCGACGTCCCCGTGCTCATCAAGGGCGGCTACTCCAAGCGCGATCAGGGCGTCGACAACCCGACCTTCATCGTCGAGGGCATCACGCGCCTCGCCGAACTCCGCACCACGGGCCAGCTCTCGGTGTCCATCGACATCGGCCCCGGCACCGGCTTCACCGCCCGCGTGATCGAAGATGTCCGTGCCGTCGCCGAGGCGCACCCCGGCTCGGCGCCGCTCGAAGTGCAGTGGTCGGGCGCCGACGGCCAGCGCGCCCTCTGGCGCTCCAACTCCGTGAAACTCTCTCCCGCCTCCGCCACCCTGCTGGAACTGCGCGCCCTGCTCGGCCCCGAGCACGTGCGCCTCGTCCGAGGTAGCTGACCATGGGTACGTCCGCGCTGGAATTCGAGAAGCCGCTCGCCGAGATCGAGAAACAGATCGACGAGCTCAAACGCGTCGCCGAGGATCGCGGCGTCACGATGGACGACGAGGTCGTGTCGCTCAACAAGAAGCTGGCCGACATGCGCGCCGAGATCTACGAGAACCTCACGCCCATCCAGCGGGTGCAGGTCGCCCGCAGTCCGCGGCGGCCGTTCACGCTCGACTACATCCGCCTCGCGCTCACCGACTGGATCGAGTTGCACGGCGACCGTGCGTACCGCGACGACGCCGCCATCGTGGGCGGGTGGGCGCGCCTCGACGGCGAGACGGTGATGGTCATCGGCCACCAGCGCGGCCGCGACGCCAAGGAGAACATCTTCCGCAACTTCGGCATGCCGCATCCCGAGGGCTACCGCAAGGCGCTCCGACTGATGAAGCTCGCCGAGAAGTTCCACGTGCCGGTCGTGACGTTCATCGACTGCATGGGTGCCTGGAGCGGCCTCGGCGCCGAGGAACGCGGCCAGAGCGAAGCCATCGCCCGCAACCTGTTCGAGATGAGCCGGCTCACCGTGCCGATCCTCGCGCTCGTCATCGGCGAGGGCGGGTCCGGCGGCGCGCTCGCCCTCGGCGTCGCCGACCGGGTGCTCATGCTGCAGAACGCCATCTACTCCGTCATCACCGTCGAAGGCTGCGCCGCCATCCTGTGGAAGGATGGCAAGAGCGCGGAGAACCGGGAGAAGGCGGCGAGTGCGCTCAAGATCACGGCGCCCGACCTGATGGAACTCAAGGTCATCGACGAGATCGTCCCCGAGCCGCCGGGCGGCGCACACGCCGACCAAGAAGGCACCGCGACCGCGGTGCGCGAGGCGCTCATCCGCAACCTCGACGAACTCCGGCGCCTCAAGCCCGACAAGCTCGTCCGCCGGCGGCGCGAGAAGTATCTCCGCATCGGCCAGTTCACCGAGTGACGGGGACGTCTGAACCGATGCCGCAGATGATCGAAGTGTCCTTCAAGGGCAATCGACGCGAGTTCTTCGTGTGGGGTGGCGAAGAGCCGCCGGCGCTGCGCACGCCCGTCATCGTCGAGGTGGATCGCGGCGAGGACCTGGGCGTCGTGCACGCCACCGGCGAGCTCGCGGCACAGCGGAAGGCCGGGACCACGCACGGCAAGGCGGCGCCCGCGACACTCACCGCCGCGCTCCGCCTCGCCACCGCGGCCGACGTCGCCATCGCCGAGTCGAACCGCGTCGAAGAGGACGTCATCCGTCGGCGGGCCATCGAGAAGGTGCGCTCGCAGCAGCTCGAGATGAAGGTGAGTGACACCGAGTGGCAGTGGGACCGGCGCAAACTCACCATCTATTTCACCGCCGAGAAGCGCATCGACTTCCGGCAGCTCGTGCGGCAACTCGAGACCTCGTTCGGCGCCCGCGTGCAGATGTGGCACATCGGCGTGCGCGACGAGGCGCGGCGGCTCGACGGCGTGGGGCGCTGCGCGCGCCAGTTCTGCAGCGCCAGCTGGCTCCCCGAGTTGCGCCCCGTGAAATCGAGCGTGGCCAAGGACCAGAGACTCTCCACGCTCAATCCCGCGCAGATCTCCGGGACGTGCGGACGCCTGATGTGCTGTCTGCGCTACGAACACGAGTTCTACGTGGCGCAACGCAAACGTTTCCCCAAGGAAGGGAAGATCATCACGACGCTCGCCGGCGAGGAGAAAGTCGTCTCCAACGACATCTTCCGTGAGCAGGTCACGCTGCGCGACGCCGCGGGAGAGTCACGCACCATACCGCTCACGGCGCTGCACCGCGAACTCGGCGGTGAGTTCGTCGAGCACGTCGTCGATGCGCCGTCATCCGACGACGGCGACGAGGAAGACGAACTCACGGCGGAGTCCCGCGCGCCTCAGCGTGCGGCGCCACGCGCGCCGCAGCGGACGCCACCGCCGAGCGCACCGCGCACGGAGGCCACCCGGCCGCCGCGCACCGAATCCCCTCGGCCGCCACGCAACGAGTCGCGCCCGGCACGCGACGAGTCGCGCCCCGAACGCCCCGAACGCCCCGAACGCCCGGTGCGCCCTGAGCGCCCGCGCCGACCGAGCGGTCCACCGATCCCCGAGCGACCTGTACCGGCCGCGAGCACGCCCCCTGTACCCGACGCGGCCGCGCTGCCGCCCACCGACGAGACCGACGACACCTCGCCAGACGCCGGCGACGAAACCGACGTCACGGCGCCGCAGGGCGGCGAGGGCGGGCTGCGCCGTCGCCGTCGCCGCGGACGCCGCGGTGGCCGTCGCGGGCGCGAGGGCGGGGCCCCGCCTGCGGGCGGCGGCACACCCGATACACCGCCTACTACGGGAAGCTGACGTGCCGGACCAGAAGCCGTTCTACATCACCACCGCCATCGATTACGCCAACGGCGACCCGCACTTCGGGCACGCCCTCGAGAAGATCGGTGCCGACGCCATCGCGCGGTTCCATCGCCAGATGGGCGAACGCGTGCATTTCCTCATCGGCATGGACGAACACGGTCTCAAGGTCGCGCAGACCGCCGCCGCGCAGGGGATCGATCCGCAGACGTTCGTCGACGGCGTCGCCGCGAACTTCCGCGCCATGTGGGACCGGCTCGCCATCTCGTACGATCAGTTCATCCGCACCACCGACGCCCCACATAAGAGCGGCGTGCGCGCCCTCATCAAGCGCATCGCCGAAAGCTCGCCCGACGATTTCTACCAGAAGGCCTACGAAGGCTGGTACTGCGTCGGCTGTGAACTGTTCAAGCGCGAGAGCGAGATCGTCGACGGCAAGTGCACGGTGCACCCCACGCGCGAGCTGGAGTGGACCGCAGAGAGCAACTGGTTCTTCCGCCTCTCCAAGTACCAGGGCTTCATCGAGCGATTGCTGCAGACGCGCCCGGAGTTCATCCAGCCAGAATCGCGCCGCAACGAGATCCTCGCCCTGCTCGAGCAGGGACTCGAGGACATCTCCATCACGCGCTCCAAGCTCGCGTGGGCCATCCCCTTCCCGCTCCCGACCACCGACGGCGCCGCGCCGCAGGGCACCTGGGTCTGGTTCGACGCGCTCCCCAACTATCTCACCGCCACGGGCTATCCGGCCAAGGGATGGAAGGACCGCTGGCCGGCGCAACTCCACGTGGTGGGCAAGGACATCACGCGCCTGCACTGCGTGGTCTGGCCCGCGATGCTCCAGGCCGCGGAGCTCCCGCTCCCCGAGCGCGTCTGGGGGCACGGGTTCATCTCCTTCGGCGGCGAGCGCTTCTCCAAGTCCGCGGGCGTGAAGATCAGCTTGCCCGAGACGGTGGACCAGTTCGGCCCCGACGCCTTCCGCTACTTCCTGCTGCGCGAAGTGCCCTTCGACGGCGACGGCAGCTTCAGCGCCGAACGCTTCGAGGCGGTCTACACCGCCGAACTTGCCAACGGATTCGGCAACCTCGCGAGCCGCACCATCGCCATGGTCGAGAAGTACTGCGCCGGCATCGTCCCCGATGCGCCGCCGGTGAGTCTCGACGCCGACGACGCCGTGGACCTCGCCGCTGCGCGTGCCTCGATGGACGGATCGAGCGGCTATCTCTGTCACGAAGCGCTCGCCGCCATCGCGCGCGTCACCGACCGCGCCAACCTGTTCATCCAGCAGGCGCAGCCGTGGGTGCTCGCCAAGGACCCCGCCAAACGCGCGGAGCTCGACGGCGTCCTCGCCGCGCTCGTGCGGTCTCTCGCGCGCCAGGCGGTCTACCTCGCCCCCTTCATGCCGGGCAAGGCCGAGGCGCTCTGGACCCAGCTTGGCGCGCCCGGCACCGCGAACCAAACGCTCTTCTCCGGTGTCGAACAGCTGTCCCCGGCCGGCTGGCACGTTGCGAAGGGCGAGGGACTCTTTCCGCGCCCCGAACCCCGCCCCTCCACCTGATGCCGCGCCGCGCACCGAACGAACCCCGGGCCTCGCCGTTTGCCCTTCACGCCATGAACCGGTACGCTTAAGTCCCCATGGCAAAGCGCGAATGGACGATCGTCATCGTCCCACCCGACAACGAGGGCTCCCGCACCTTCCGCATCGATGAGCGGGGGCGCCGGCTCGCCGTCGGCGTGCTCGGCGGCGGCGCACTCCTCGTAGCGCTTGCCGCGTTCGTGCTCTTCACGCCCTGGGCTACACCCAGCGCGCGGGTGCTCCTCGCCGAGAACGAGCGGCTGCGCAACGAGCTCGGGAAGATCGACGTGCGGCTCGCCACGCTCAACGACACCATCGCCGCGCTCGCGAATCGCGATCAGCAGATCCGCCTGCTCGCCGGGCTTCCTACGGACTCGGCGGCATCCGCCGACGCGTCGCGCCTCGGGGCGTCAGGATCGCGGCTCGCCGACGCCTCCACGCCGCAGCGCAACAAGCCGTTCTTCGGGCGCCTCAGCTTCGGCGGCCGCGCGGACATCAGCGGGCTCATCCAGCGCGCCACCGAGCTCTCGGCCAGCTTCCGCGCCGTCAACGACACGCTCACGAAGAACTTCGAACGGCTTGCCAACACGCCGTCGATCATGCCCACGGTGGGATGGCTGTCGAGTCACTTCTCCGAGAGTCGATTCCACCCCGTGTTGCACCTGAACCGGCCGCACGAAGGGATCGACGTGACCGCGCCCATGGGCGCGCCGATCGTGGCGCCGGCGAGCGGCGTCGTGCGGTCGGTGCAGCGCAACGAGCCGGGCTACGGCAACACCTTCGAGATCGATCACGGCAACGGCATCGTCACCCGCTTCGCGCATTGCTCCCGCATCGCCGTGCGCGACGGTCAGCGCGTCACACGCGGTCAGGTCGTGGCGACGGTCGGCAACACGGGACTCTCCACCGGCCCGCACCTGCATTACGAAGTGCACGTGAAGGGAAAGCCGGTCGACCCGCTCACCTTCGTGCTG
>CAIRBD010000789.1 GCA_903876745.1 uncultured Gemmatimonadota bacterium | reverse complement strand
GGCGCGTCGGCCTTGACGATGCGCCACATCTCCGCGGGGACGCGGTCGAGCAGGTGCCGCACCGGCACCTGCACGTCGAGCAGGGCCGCCGCCACGGGCATCTGCAGTCGGGCGTCGAGGGTCACGGCCCCGCCTTGTCGACGGCGTTGAGACGGTCGCCGACATCGCGGAACTGGATGTCGACGGCGAAGACGCGTTCGTAGAACGTCTTCGCGTCGGGGAACTTGCCGAGCGACTCGTTGACGTAGCCGAGCAGATACAGCACGCCCACCAACTGCTCGTCGCCGACGCCGGGCTCGTGGAGCGCCCGCTGCAGGATCGTGATCGCCACGGGAAGCTGCTTCTTCTCGAGGAAACACTGCCCGAGTGCCTCGAGCGTGCGCACACGATTCTGCGCGCCGCGCATCGCTTTCTGGAACTCGCTGATGGCCTCGTCGAGCAGCCCCATCTCCTTGAAGGCGACGCCGAGGTCGTAGTGCGATTCGTGATCCTCTTCTTCGACGTTCTCGGCCACGCCCTGCTTGAACTTGCGCAGCATGTCGTCGAAGTCGGCCTGCTCGTCGCCGGAGGGCTGTTCCTCGTCGACGACCATGCGCGTGTTCTTCGGCTCCTCATCCTCGCGCAGCCAGTCGCCGAGCGAGACGAACTCCTCGTCGCCGCCCTTGGCCGCGGCGACTGGCTCTGGCTCGGGCGGGATGGCGAGTTGCGCGTCGGTGAGTTGCGCGGTGTAGCGGCGCGTGGGGCGGCGCGGCGTGCTCGGGCGCTCGGGGATCGGCGGCGCGGCGGCGGTGGTTGACGCGGCCGGCGCAGCCGGCGCGAACGACTCCAATGCCGCGCGCGCGCGCAGGTCGTCGGGGGCGATGTCGAGCACGCGCTGATAGACGACGCGCGATTTGTCGGCCTGCCCTTCGCGGAACAGCGCGTCGGCGAGCGCGAGGTACGCCTCGACGAGCCGCACGCGATCGTTGGCGCGGAAGGCGAACTCGACGCGCTTCTGATGATGCCGCACCGAACCGGGATTGATGCGGATGATCTCGTCGGCGACTTCGCGCGCGGCATCGAGCAGCCCGGACTTCTCGAAACCGACGAGCGCGACCTCGAGTTCACGGAGCCCGCCCTCGCGGTCGCCGTCGTCGAGCAGCGCCTCGCCGTACTGCCGGCGCACGGCCCAGTTCTCGGGCTCGTCCTCGAGGCGCACGAGCAGACCGATGGCACTCGAGAGGAGCGACTGCGTGCGGCGCACCGCCGGCGGTTCCTCGAGCGCGTCGGCCGCGAGCGAGCCGAAGTCGGTGGGCGCGGCGGGCGGTTCGTCGGCCAGCCCCTCGACGGGCGCGTCATCGCCGAGGTCGAGCATCGGCAGCTCGGCACTCGCGGGCGCGGCCGGGCGCCGCGCCTCGGGCGGTTCGCCGAGGTCGATGAAGTCGAGGCTGCCGCCCTCACGCGTGGTGTCGAGCGAGTTCGACTCGCCCAGCCGCTCGTGCTCGGCGACGGCCGACGGCTCACCGACGTCGAGCATCGGCAGATCGGAGGTGGAGGACGACGCCGGCATGTCGATGAGCGGCAGCTCACCAGGGAGCGCGAGGTCGCTGTCGGAGGCGCGCGGCTCCGTGGGCGCTTCCTTGATGGCGCCGAAGTCCAGCGTCGCGAACTCACTCGGCGGCATCGGCGCAGGCTCGGCCGCGGTCTCGGCGCCCAATGACGTCGGCTCGAGGCCGAGCATCTGCATCGGCGC
>CAIRBD010000788.1 GCA_903876745.1 uncultured Gemmatimonadota bacterium | reverse complement strand
GCCTCCACGAGCTGCCGCCCTTTCTCGCGCGTGGCGAGCGTGGCATCGCCGAAGATCCCCGTGCGCGACCACACCTTGTTCTCGCGCGCCGCTTTCGCGGAGTCGGGGGTGAGGCCGCCGGCGCCGGGGTGGTAGTCTTTCGCCGCGAGATTCATGTGCACCACCTCGGGATGCATGTACAGCATCATCGACGTCTCCATCTCGTCGGCGTGCGTGCCCCCTTCCTGCTGTCGCAGCTTGTCCTCGACGGCCTTCCCGACGTTCAGGATGTCGGTGAAGCGCATCACGATGCCGTGGGCCGCCAGCGAGTCGCGCGCGGGATTCAGCGCGCGGATCGTGCTCACGCCCGTGTTGAGCACGTAGAAGCGCTTGGGACCGTGCCCCGCGATCGTGCGGATGATGTCGACGATCATGTCCCGCGCCGTCTCGAGACGCAGCGTCGTGCTGCCGGGATACTCCACGAACGACGGGTAGAACGAGTAGTTCACTGTGGGATAGATCACGACCTTCGATGCACGTAGCACGCGGTCGGCGAAGTACTCGGCGAGATACCAGTCGTTGCGCAACGGAAGCTGCGGGCCGTGCTCCTTGGACTCGGCGCCGAGCGGGATCACGACCACCGTGCCCGTGTCGAGCAGTCTCGAGGCCGCCACCCACGACGAATCGGCGATGCGTATGCCGGCCAGTTTCGCCGACTGCGCGACCGCGAGCGACAGCGGAACGAGCAGAGCGATCGCGGCGAGCGTGAGACGCGCGGCGGCGGGAGCGACGGCGGACGTGGGCATGCGGTCCTGATGGAGGGGAGGCTGCAAACGTACCCGTGCCTTGACTCCGACGGAAGCGCCGGCGAACGTCGTCTGAACCTCTTTCACGGATCTACGATGCGCGGGTCATTCGCTCGGTTGCTGGCCGTCCTCGCCGTGTGTGCAGCGTCGCTCGGTGCGCAGGCGGCGCCGACGGTGGTGATCCTCGTTCGCCACGCCGAAAAAGGCGCACTCCCGGCCAACGATCCTCCGCTCACCGAAGCCGGCGTGGCGCGCGCGAGGGCATTGGTGGCGGCGCTGGCAGATGCACGGATCGACGCGGTGATCGCGACGCCCACCGTTCGCACGCGGGAGACGGCGCGGGCCGTGGCTGAGCCGCGCGGGCTGACCATCGAGACCGTGGCGCTCGCGGCGAAGGAGGCACATGTGGGCGCCGTGGCCGAGGCGGTGCGCCGTCACACGGGGCAGACCGTTCTCGTCGTGGGGCACAGCAACACCGTGCCGGCCATCATCACCGTCCTCGGCGGTCCCAAGCTGGCCGACCTGTGCGACGACCAGTACTCGAACCTGTTCACGCTGATCCTCGGCGCCGGGCCGCCGCAGCTGATCCGGGGCACTTTTGGAGCGCCGTCGCCGCCGCCGGCCGAGAATTGCGGCAACCCGATGCGCTGACGCGGCTTGCGCCGTTCGACGCGTTCGGGCTCTAATGTTGCGCGTCGAGGTTCCGCAGGGCAGATTTACGAGTCATTTTCACTTGTACAATCGCGATTCGCCGCAGCGGATCGTGCCCTGCTCGCCGGAGATTCCGTCAGATGGCGCCATCTCGTATTTCGGTCGTCCGTGTTCTCGCGGTGTTCGGCCTCGCCGTCGCCGTGCCCGTGTTGCGGGCCCAGGACCTTTCGGGAGAGCGGGCGCAGAAGGCCGACGCGGTGAAGGCGGACCTGCTCAAGCTCTCGGAACTCGAACGGTCATACTTCGCCACGAACAAGGCGTTCACCGTCGATACGAAGGCGCTGGGGTTCACCTCGACCAGCGGCGCGCAGGTGACGATGTCGTACGCGTCGGCGCGCGCCTGGGCGGCCAACGCCACGCATCCGCAGCTCGAACCGTTCGCCTGTTTCGTGATCGTCTCATCGCCGAGTGGCGCATCCGACGCGGAGAAGCCGTTCTGTCAGGATACGCGCCGCGGGACGGCGGCGAATGCGCTCGCGAAGGCTGGTCCGGCCGACATGCCCACCGCGGCGGCGCCCACGGCGGCCCCCGCTCCGCAGAAGACGGCGGAAGCCGTGGCGCCTGTTCCGCAGCCTCCGATCGCCGCCGCGCCGAAGTCCGCGCCCGCCGTGAAGAAGGTGGCGCCAGCACCGGCGACGGCCGCCGCGCCCGCGCAGCCGACCCCCGCGCCGCAGAAGGCCGTGGTTGCCGCGCCGCCCACGCAGCGTCGGGGCGAGCCGCGTGTTCGTGGAAAGGCGTTGAGCACTCCCGGTCTGCAGGCGCAGGGAGACGTTGCCGCCGACGCGCG
>CAIRBD010000787.1 GCA_903876745.1 uncultured Gemmatimonadota bacterium | reverse complement strand
TCGCGGAGATCGACGCGCTCGGCGAACTGGACGACGTGACGGTGCGCGCCCTGAAGGCCGTCGGCATCGGTTGATGGTACAGCTGAAGAGCCCCCGCGAGATCGACATCATGTACGCGGGGGGGCAGATCCTCTACGCGACGCATGAAGCCGTGCGCGCTGCGGTCAAACCGGGCGTGAGCACGATGGACCTCGACCGCGTGGCCGAGGACTTCATCCGGTCGCACGCGGGGGCGACGCCCTCGTTCAAGGGGCTCTACAACTTCCCCGCGTCGATCTGCGCGTCGATCAACGAGGAGATCGTGCACGGCATCCCCAACACGAAGCGGGTGCTGCGCGACGGGGACATCATCTCGGTGGATATCGGAGTGTTCTTCGGCGGCATGCACACCGATTCGGCGCGGACCTGGCCAGTGGGCACTGTGGACGCCGACAGCGCGCGCCTGCTGCAGGTGACGGCCGACAGTCTCGAGGCGGGGATCGCCCAGTGCGTGGTGGGGAACCACGTGGGGGACATCGGCGCGGCGGTCGAGGCGGTGGTGGTGAAGGGGCGCATGACGGTGGTGCGCGAACTCGTGGGGCACGGCGTGGGGTTCCAGATGCACGAGGAGCCGCAGGTGCCGAATCACGGGAAGCCGAAGCGCGGCGCGAAGCTCGTGCCGGGACTGACGCTGGCGATCGAGCCGATGGTGAACCTGGGGACGGCCTCGACGCGCACGCTCGCCGACAAGTGGACGGTGGTGACGGGCGACGGAAAGCGCAGCGCGCATTTCGAGCACACGGTGGCGATCACGGTGGATGGGCCGCGGGTGGTGACGCGGCCGTAACAACGCCTCAGATGGGCGCGGGTACTGCATTCACGACGCCGCAGGTTGGCGCGGGTACGGCTGGAACGGCAATGACACTTTGGGAAGACAGAGGCCCCGCCGGGAACCGGCGGGGCCTTCGCTGTTCGGAACGTCCGCGCGCGTGCGACTAGGGCTTCGCCTTTGCGGCGAGCTCGTGCACGTACTTGGCGACGGCGGCGAGTTCATCGGCGTTCATTTTGTCCTTGAACGACTTCATGTCCTCGTTCTTGCCCTTCGTGATGACCTTGTTGATGGAATCCACGGAGCGCTTGGCGATGAACTCGGCGTCGAACTTGGCGATCTTCGGGAACTTGGTGACCATGGTCTTCGGCGGCGAGCCGATGGCGCCGTGGCACTTCTTGCAGTTCTCGTCGTAGAGCGCCTTGCCGTCGGGCGCTTGCGCGAAGGCGCGCGTCGTCGCGCCGGACGCAGCGAGGACAAGACCAGCCAGCAACAACCGTTTCATGCGATGTCTCCAGGTTTATCAGCTTTGAAGGGACGACCCGGCTCGCTCGGGGCCATAGTCGCGTCCGTGAATGTAATACCTCCCCTGCGAGATGCGAGTTCCCCCGCGCCGGCGCGATCGGCCGGCGCGGGGAACTCGCTCAGAGGGAACCCCGCGGCTCCCCGGGGGCGATGGGAGCGATCAGCGACGGGTCGTCGTGCGCGACGACGTTCACGCGGTCGCTGATGGGCCATGCGGCGAGCGTGTCATCGGGCACGGCGACGAGCAGTTCGCGCGCTTTGTCGACGGTGGTGTGCGGGGAGAGCCACCGGTGCCAGTCGTGCCGCGCGAGGATGAGGGGGAGGCGGTCGTGGATGTGGCGGAGGGCGTCGTTGACCGGGACGGTCAGCACGGTGCAGGTCTCAACATTCTGGCCGGCAGGGTCGCGCCAGTACTCCCACAAGGCGCCGAGCGCGAGAATGTGGCCGTCTGCCCGCTCGATGCGCCAGGGCTGCTTCCTGCGCTGGCCGGCCACTCCCTGCCACTCGTAGAACCCATCGGCGGGGATGAGACAGCGGCGCGCCTTGAAGGCATCGCGGAAGCTGGGCTTCTCGTGTGCCGTCTCGGCGCGGGCGTTGGCGAGCTTGTGCCCGATGGTCGGATCCTTGGCCCAGTGCGGAATGAGTCCCCAGCGCAGCCACGCGGATTCATCGCCGCCGCCGTGGTGGCGGATGGCGAGCACATCCGTGCCCGGTGCGATGTTCCAGCGCGGGGCGAGGGCGGTGAGCGCGGGGACGCCAAAATGGACCCAGTCCATGCGGTCGGTGCGGCCGAGGGAGTAGCGACCGCACATCGGCGGTCAGGATCGAGCGGATGACGTCATCGCCGTTCGCGCACGGCGCCGATCGATCCACGCGAACGGCGCGTAGAGCAGCAGGCAGTTCACGATGCCGAGTCCGATCATCGGCAGGAGGTACCACGGCCAGGGGCCGAGCGAGTCGAGGACGCTCGCCGTCGGCGGCTTGTGCAGCGTGAACATGTAGTTGCCGTCGACAGCGACGTTCACCACAGTCACGAACACCATGTAGACGAGCACGCCGAGGATGACGCGCGGGATGGAACGCGCCGAGGGGCGCATCCCTTCGACCACGGTGAGATAGAGGGCGGCGCAGATCACGAGGCCGTGCGAGGTCATCGTCTGCACGGCGCGGAAGTGCGGCAGGCCATACTGGCCGGCATCCGGCGTGAGGATGGCCTGGAGCGGACCGCCGATGCCGAAGAAGTACACGAACTCGTAGGCGATGACGTCGAGCGTGAACATGGCGTAGATGGCGGTCCAGGCGAGCGCCGTGCAGAGGTGCAGCGGCAACATCGTACTGGGCTGCCACGCGCCGACAAAGGTGAGCGACCACCAGTGCCACGATAACTCGGCGGTCGCCATCGAGAGGGCGAGCCCGATGCGGGCGCGGCGGCGCGCGTGGTCGCCGCTGCCGCGCAACTGCATGAGTGCGAGCGCGAGGACACCGAGCAGCGCGAGCGAGAGCAGGTGTCCCGGCCCAAAGAGGGCGAAGGGCGGGCCCTTGTAGTCGGCAACGAAGTAGTCGCGCAGGCTCATCGGCGTTCTCAGGCGGTGATGGCGCGTTCCACGGCGGCGGTGGCCTCGGCGGCGGCGGCCGACGTCTCGGCGACGAGCCGCGCCGCCTCGGC
>CAIRBD010000786.1 GCA_903876745.1 uncultured Gemmatimonadota bacterium | reverse complement strand
CGGTGATGGAGGGGGAGTCCGCGGTGCAGGCCGTGCACGGCCCCGCGATCCAGGCGGCGAAGGCCGCCGGGGAATCACCGTCTCCGGACGTCGCCGACTCGATGGCGGAGATGCGCGAGGACTACGAACACCAGCTCGACGCGCGGTATGCCGGTGCGCGCGGCTTCATCGACGCGATCGTATACCCCGAAGACACGCGCGCCACGCTCGCGATGGCGTTGCGCAGCGCATTGCAGAATCCCGGCCCGCATCTCGGGCCCTTTGTTCTTCCCGCACGACTGGGAGTTTCCGAATGAGTGGCTCGCGGACCGTCCGCGTCGCCGGTGGCCAGGGCTTCTGGGGCGATTCGCTCGACGCGCCGCGCCAGCAGGTCGAGAACGGCCCCGTCGACTACCTGATGCTCGACTACCTCGCCGAGGTCACGATGTCCATTCTGCAGAAGCAGAAGGAACGTGATCCGGCGATGGGCTACGCGCGCGACTTCATCGGCGCGATGGAGAGCGTGCTCGAGGCCGTGGTGTCGCGCGGCGTGAAGGTGATCGCGAATGCCGGCGGGGTGAACCCCGAGGCGTGTGCCACCGCCGTGCTCGCGATGGCCGCCTCGCGCGGCGTGGCCGGGAAGCTGCGCGTGGGCGTGATCACGGGCGACAACCTCCTGCCGCGGCTCGACGAGTTGATCGCGGCGGGGCACGAACTCCGCAACATGGAGACGGGCGAGCCGCTCTCGATCGTGCGCGACCGCGTGATCGCGGCCAACGCGTACATCGGTAGCACGCCCATCGTGGAGGCGCTCGCGAAGGGCGCCAACGTCGTCGTCATCGGACGCAGCACCGACACGGCGCTCACGATGGCACCGCTGCGGCATGAGTTCGGCTGGGGCGCCACCGATTGGGACAAGCTCGCCGCAGGGATCATCGCCGGCCACATCATCGAGTGCGGCGCGCAGTGCTCGGGCGGCAACTGTCTGCACGACTGGCGCACCATCGAACGTCTCGAGGACGTGGGGTACCCCATCGTCGAGGCGCAGGCCGACGGCACGTTCGTCGTCACGAAGCATGCCGGCACGGGCGGACGCGTATCGGTTCCCACGGTCTCGGAACAGCTCGTGTATGAGATGGGTGATCCGCACGCGTACATCACCCCCGACGTCGTCGCCGATTTCACCTCGATCCGACTGGCGAGCGACGGTCCCGACCGCGTGCGCGTGTACGGCATCGCGGGACGTCCGGCGACGGACAAGCTCAAGGTGTCGATCGCGTATCGCGCCGGCTACAAGGCCGTCGGCTCGCTCGTCTACTCGTGGCCCGACGCGCTCGAGAAGGCCCAGGCGGCCGAACGCATCCTGCGCGCGCGACTCGAACGTCTCGGGCTCACGTTCGAACACATCCTCACGGAGTTCGTGGGCGCCAACGCCACGCACGGCGTGCTCGCGGGTCCCGACGCGGGGCGTGATGCCCCCGAGGTGCAGTTCCGCATCGGCGTGCGCGACGCCGACCGCAAGAAGGTCGAGCGGTTCACGCGCGAGATCGCGCCGCTCGTCCTCAACGGTCCGCCGAGCGTCACCGGCTTTGCCGGCGGGCGGCCGAAGGTCGAGGAGATCGTCGCCTATTGGCCGGCACTCGTCGACAAGACCGTCGTCACCACGCACGTGGAGGTCGTCTCATGAAGGTCCGCCTCCTCGACATCGCGCACGCGCGCTCCGGCGACAAGGGCGACACGGCCAACGTGGGCGTCATCGCGCTCAAGCCGGAGTGGTTCCCGGTGCTCGCCGAGCACCTCACGCTCGATCGCGTGATCGCGCACTTTCACGGCGTGATCAACGGCGGCGTGGAGCGGTACGAGCTGCCCAATCTGTGCGCGCTCAACTTCCTGCTGCATGGTGCGCTTGACGGCGGCGGCACGCTGTCGCTCAAAACCGACGCCCAGGGCAAGGTGTACTCGACGGCGATGCTGCGCCTCGTGCTCGATGTGCCCGACGCCGAAGCGCGCGCGGCGGGGCTTCCGCCGTTCAGCGAATCATGAGCGGCTCCCAGGTCCTGATCTACGGCGCGAACGGCTACACAGGGCGCCTCGTCATCCGCGAAGCGGTGGCGAAGGGACTGCGTCCCATTGTCTCGGGGCGCAACGCCGCGGAGTTGCACGCGCTCGGCGCGGAACACTCGCTCGACGTGCGCGTCGCCTCACTCGACGACGCGGCCGCGATGGATCGCGCGCTCGCGGATTGCGCTGTCGTGATCCACTGCGCAGGTCCCT
>CAIRBD010000785.1 GCA_903876745.1 uncultured Gemmatimonadota bacterium | reverse complement strand
CAGCTGTTGCATTCCATCTTGTTCTGGCCCAGCGGCATGTGCGAGTACTTGCTGATCTGCGCCACTTTCTGCGCATGGCACGAGCCGCACGTCGCCGACGTGCTCGACTTCTTGAGCATGCCACGCTCGCTTTCGTGGTGCATCACCGAGTGGCAATCCGTGCACGCCACGTTGCGGGCCTCATGGGCGCTCCCCTTCCACAGCGTGCGCGCGTTCTTCTCGTGGCACTGCAGGCAGACGGCGTTCCGCTCGGCGACCGGCGTCTTGGTCTTGCGGCTGAACGTGATCATCTCGCCCTTCTCTTCGCCGCCCGAGTTCGCGTGGGTCTTGCTCGGACCGTGGCAGGCCTCGCAGCCTTTCTTCTCGTGTTCCGTCTGCGGGCGCCCCATCAGCAGCTGGCCCTTGCCAGACTGAAGGAACGGCGCGGCCATCTTCGCATGGCACTCGAGGCAGCTCGCGTTGCCGGCGTAACCGGCAGCGGGCTTCTCCGCAGTCTTCTGCTGCGCGCTCGCCAGGGTCGGAACGGCGAACAGCGCCGTCACGGCGACCGCGTACCGCAGCAAGTGTCGAATTCCTGTCATTTCGTTTCCTCAGGCCGCCCCGGATCCGGGACGGCGCATCAGGTCAGGGTAGGGTGATGGCGCCGGTTTACGGCTTGGCCTTCGCGGCGAGCTCATGCACGTACTTCGCGACCGCAGCCATCTCGTCGGGCTTCATCTTCTCCTTGAACGACTTCATGTCCTCGTTTTTTCCCTTCGTCAGGACCTTCACCACCGAATCATCGGTCCGCTTCGCCATGTACTCGGCGTCGAACTTCTTGATCTTCTCGAACTTCGCTTGCATGGTCTTCGGCGGCGTGCCGAGGGCCCCGTGGCACTTCTTGCACAACTCGTCGTACAGGGCCTTGCCGTCCGCGGCCTGGGCCGCAGCGCGGGATGCGAAAGCGATCGCCAGTGCTCCGACCAGTGCGATTTTGCGCATGTGACTACTCCTTCTTCTTGGGAGGTTCGGGGAACGTGTCAACGAACTCGGGCTTCTTGAGATCGCCGTTGGGGCCGCGCAGCGTCACCAGATAGCGCGTCAGCTCCTCGATCTCCTGGTGGGACAACGTGGGCGGGCCGAAGCTCGGCATCTTCGTTTCCGCGTGGAAGCGCAGCGGATTCTCCATGAACGAATGGAGCCAGGCGCCCGAATGCTTCAGGCCGACTTCCGTGAGCGGCGGCGCATCTTCCTTGCTGCCGCCACCCTTGCCGCCGATCGCATGGCAGCTGCCGCATCCCTGCGCGCCATAGAGCGCACGGCCGGCGCGCTGGACCGACGACAGCGGGCGCCCGGTCTCCGGCGTCACTTTCGCCGCGCTGTCCTCGCTCATCGACGCACCGACGAGCAGGATGCAGCTGCCCCCGAGGAAGATCAGCGACAGGCGCGCGATCGGACGACGGCGGAACGAACGGATGCTCGACCGGTCGAAGAACGGCAGCAACACCATCACGGCCACGAGCAGGCCCGGGATCCCCACCGCCACGGCGCTCTCGAGCGAACCGGGAACCAGCTTCAGCAGCTGGAAGAACGGGAGGAAGTACCACTCCGGACGCGGCACATACGAACTGTCGGTCGGATCGGCCGGCGGCTCGAGGCCGGCGCCGAAGCTGCGCGCCAGCTGGAGGAGCACCAGCACGATCACGGCGCCCATCACCACGTCCTTCGTGGTGATGTCGGGCCAGAATGGGACGCCGGCGCCCTTGCTCTTCTGATACGAAGCCTCATAGAACGCCGGGTACGCCGGGTCGCTCGTGAGGGCCGGCGCGTCGTCGTCGAGCGCCTTCGTGCGCGGTGCGATGCCCTGCCGCACGACGATGGCGAGGTGCATGAGCACGACGATGAACAGCATGAAGGGGAGGAGCAGCACGTGCAGGGCGAAGAAGCGTGCCAGCGTGGCGGCGCCGAGCTGGCTCCCGCCGCGCAGCAGCTTCACGAGCATCCCGCCCACCAGCGGCGTCGTGCCCGCGATGTTCGTCCCCACCTGGGTCGCCCAGTACGCCTTCTGGTCCCACGGCAGCAGATAGCCCGTGAAGCCGAACCCGAGGACGATGAAGAGCAGCACCACACCCAGCAGCCAGTTGATCTCGCGCGGGTACTTGTACGCGCCCATCACGAACACGCGGATCATGTGGGCGACGACCAGCACGACCATCGCCGAGGCGCCCCAGTG
>CAIRBD010000784.1 GCA_903876745.1 uncultured Gemmatimonadota bacterium | reverse complement strand
CTGGCCGGGCTGTTTCCCCGACGACGTCGCTGTTGACGCGAAGGGGAACCTCTACGTCACGGATCTGACGCTGTCGGGCATCTGGAAGGTCGACGCTGACGGGCAATACGTCCTCTGGTCGAATCACCCCCTGCTGCAGTGGCCACCGGCTCCGTACTACGCCCTGCCGGAAGGGGCGAACGACCTGGTGCTCGATGCTGCTGGGCAGAATCTGTATGTCGCGACTGACGGTGACGCGGCGATCATCCGCATTCCGATCGCGGCAGACGGCAGCGCGGGTACGCCGGTGGTCATCGCGCGGGATCTGTCGCCGCTCGATGGAATCGAACTCGACGAGTTCGGCAACATCTACGTCAGCGAGATTCTGCGCAACGAGATCGCCGTATTTTCGCCGGATGGTAGCCAGCGCATCGTCATCGCGACGGCCGAAACAGCGCCGCTCATCAATCCAACCAGCCTCGCATACCGGCACGGGACGCTGTGCAGCGCCAACATGGGCTGGGGCGTGACCCCGGAGCCACGCACGGTGACCTGCATCAGCGGCTATCGCCGGCCTGCGGTCCCGGCCGCCGTGCGCCCGAATCCGTGACGCACGGCCTCAGCCGGGACGGTGACCGGACAGCGGTGCCGGGTCGCTGAACGCGCGGACCGCGTTCTCGAGCAGGCGCGATACGTTGTTGTCGTAGCCATTGTAGGACAGGGCGGAGCAGAACGAGATCGAACCGACCGAGAATACCGCGCCGCCGCCCGGCGTCTCGTAGTAGACCATGTCGGCGCGCACGTTCGGGTTCGTGAGCCCGCCTTGGTGGGGCATCATCGCCGGAATCTCCTCGACGACATACTGATAGCTGTCGCTGAGCCGCGTCGAACTCGCGACCACGAGTGCATGCGCCGGCGTGCCGAGCGCATGGTCGGCTCGATCGACCTCGTACCCCGCCGCGCCGTGGTTCATCACCAGCGCCGGAAAGTTGCCGATCAGTTCGTCGTCGATGCCCGCGAACAGGAAGGCGCAGCGCGGATCATGGCTCGCCGCTGTGCGCCGATACGGGACGCCCCGATCGAAGCCCTGCGCCGCGAAGCCGACGCCGACATAACGCTGCGGCGGGCGCCCGCGCCAGGCCCAGATGCCGCCCGGTTCGCCTGTGAAGCTGATGCGACCCTCCCCCGGGGCGGCGTGCCATGCGCGCGTGCCGTTGGGGCGACGGATCTCGCAGATGGTCTGCGTCTCGCGATCGAGGGCCGTGACCCAGTACAGGCCGTTGCCGGACAGGTAGATAAAACGTCCACCGTGCTGCTGGTAGGACTCGAGTCCGTCGAGCATCTCGACGCTCCAGTACTCGGCATGCGTGCCGGTGAGTACCGCGCGGTACGGCGCGAGCACGGCGGCTCCCTCGCGGTGCAGGTCGTGATCGGTGATCACGTCGTACGGAATCTGCTTCTCTTCCAGCCAGTCGATCAGGTGCAGGTCCGCCGACAACTGGTGCGGGCCGTCGTACAGGCGTCCGCGGTGCGTCGGACGCATCGACGTCAGCGACGGGCGCAGCATCGTCGAGTGACAGATGCCGGTGCCGTCGCGGTGGTGGTTGTAGGTGCTCTTCAGCCACAGCGCATCCATGTACGCGTACTCGGTACGCTGCAGGCCCATGTTCCGCAGCGGGCACAGCGGGGCGAGGAATTCAAAGGCCTCCAGATCGAGCGCCTCGTTCGAATACGCGAGGTAGCTCAGCGTCGGCAGCAGCACGGCGATCGCGGCCTCCGGCCGGCCGGTCTCCGGACGGACGAAGAACGGAATGAAGTCGCGTGTGCCTCCGGGACCGGTCAGCTCCACCGCGTAGATGCCACTCTTGAGGCCCACGGGAACCTCGTAATGGAAACTTTCCGTCCAGCCAGCATCCTCGAGATCATCGTCGTGAAAGTGGATCGCGTTGTACTCGGCCGGTGCCTCGACGAAGGAGTCCGTGTGTGCGCTCCAGTTGTGGCCGGTAACCGCGCGGGTCGGCCGGTTCACCGTGCGCCCCTCGCATCCCTGGCCGCTCCGGTCCGGAATCGACCGGCCGCCCATGTCGTGTGACAGGTCCCAACGAGCGAGCCACGCTGCGGCGTCCTGCACGCAAAGCTGCTCCGGCGTTGCGTCGCGCAGTTCCTCAAGCGAAACGGCGCGGGCCAGCATCCCTGGCGCACTCAAGCGACCGTTGAGGCACGCGGTCGCGTGCGCCCGCCCGCCGGTCGTGGTGATCGACCCCGCGCCGAGGAGCAATGGTGCGTCGGCGGCGAGGGCAACCGGTCCGCCAAGCGCCACGCTTAGCACCTCACGTGGCGCATCGAGCGCGTTCGGATGAATGGGCTCGGTGCGCAGCGACACGGTGCCGCGAATCGCGTTGAACACGAAAGCCGCGAAATACCAGTCGTGCGGACGAAGGTCACGCGCCGACGCGAGCGCGACACTTGTCCCGTCGCGGAGTCCGAGGCGTGCTTCGAGACGGCCGGTGTCCGCAGACACGAACAGGCCGAATCCGCGCTTCGCCCCGGCGTCCCACTGTGTGATCAGTCCCTGCTCACCACGCTCGCTTGCAGTCGCGCGCAGCCAGGCCAGCAACGTGAATCCACGCGCAGCGTCCGGCGCGTGGCCAGGCTCGATCCGCACGTAGGAACCGGTAAAGATCTCCTGCTGGGTGCCGGGATGGGAGCCGTCGATAGCGGAGGGCACCCCGACGGTCTTCAACCCGGGACCGTGCGGATTGTCGTCGCCATGGATCAGCCGAACCAGGCGGGCATCGTAGCGCTCGAACGCGGAACTGACGAAGAACCGGACCGTCTCGCCGCGCCTTGCGCTCCACTGGTTGGAATAGCCCACGAGCTGCATATGGATTCCCTCGGCGTTGCGGCGATTAGTTAAGGGTGCACTACAATACGACGTCCGCTACGAGCGGCGCACGACTTTCGCGCGCCAAACTCGCCGATGGAACCCTCCCGGCCGCGATAACCCCGGTCCACTGCCCGCCGGCGACTGGATTTGGTCAGTGTCGTCCCGACGACAGCGGTCTTGGGCCGAAGTCGTGGGCCACCATCCACGCATTGAATGGACCCGAGGCACGCCGAATTCATCGCCGCGCACGCCGATCGCCGGTCGACCGTGCGGTCGCCGGCTCAATGCCGTGCGCCACGGCACGGCGGCGCGGGCGCTGAGCTCAATTAGCCTCGTAGGCGCGCCTAGCCCGTCCTGTAGTTTCCGAGCGCAGGATCGGCGGAAGCGCGGCGACGGGTTGCCAAGATGGGTCGCTAGCGTCACTGCGCGCAGCACGGCACCGCCAACGTGGCGCGTCGCGCCGCCGCGTGCGAGAGCCCGCTCGCTACTCGCGCCGAAGGAAAAAGTGGAACCAGGGGTAATCGCAGCGGGAATTATCCCTGACAAGAGTCGAATCTCAGCTTCGTTCCATTACGAATCGGCTGCAACGCGTGGGTGGGCTATTTCGGACAGGCTACGCGCATGTCCTGCACGGCCACGATCTGCCATGAATCGCCTCGTTTTAGCCATGTGTCCGTCCACGCAAGGCAGCGCTTCTCGACCATCCCCTTCTTGATGTGTCGAACCGAGCCTTCAGTGCCGTAGACCACCGCGATGGCGTCGCCGTAGAACCGAACCTTCGCGCCATACAGGTGGCACTTGCTCTCTCTTACAACGGGATTCCCGGGCTTGAGCGCATCTTCCTTCGTGTACAGGGTACCGTTCGGTGCGGTGCCGACAAAATCATCGGCGAGCAGTTCTTTCTCCACCTGCTCTCCCGTGCAGCCTGCTTCCGCCCACTGACGCTCGAGGTCGATCATCTTCGCCGCCGTGGCGTCTTCCGGTGCAACCCAGATGCCTTGCTGTGCATGTGCGGCCGTACCGATCACCAGGGACGAAGCGATTATCGCTATCACGCTCAATATTCTCATGGATGCTTCCTACTAATGAGGTGGTCGATCGGCGCTATCAACTTCGTCGTTAGCAACGAAGCTGCGTAGGCCAGCCGGTTGGAAATGAAGTTTGGAGCAGCCCCATACTAATCCGACACCCCCCGGCGTCAAGCTATCTGTCGTCTCAAGTTTTCCATCTTGGATGATGGAGACCGAGAACAATGTTAGTCATGAAGAAACAACGGCATACGAGTGAATTCAAGGAGTTGGCGATGGCGAAGGCGTTTGCCCGTTCCGGCGATCAAGGGATTGCGGATGTGGCGTCGAGCCTGAACAAGAATGCCGCAACGTTGAAGGGCTGGATGAAGCAGGCGACGCAGGCGCAGAGGCAATCACCGCGCAGTGGGGTTCCGGCGAAGGAGTTCACGTTGGCGGAGCGGCTGCTGGCTCTGCACGAGACGTACGGCATGAGCGAGGAGTCGCTGAACGGCTGGTGCCGCGAGCGCGGGGTGT
>CAIRBD010000783.1 GCA_903876745.1 uncultured Gemmatimonadota bacterium | reverse complement strand
CGAGCGCCTTCTGCACGACGGAGTTCTCGGGCGGGTACAGCCGGATGTTGCGGAGCGCCCCGTAGAGGGCGAGGATGAAGTTGCGCCCGACGGCGCGGACGTAGCCCTCGCCGCCCTTGTCGGGGATCGCGGGCACGCCGCCGGACAGCCGCGAGCTCGGCCGGTTCATGCGGCCCCGCCCTTGAGCGCGCGATTCACCGCGGTGCGCACGATCACGTCTTTCTCACCGGCGGCCTTTTGGAGCGCGGCCTGCGCCTTGGTCGTCGCGACGCGCCCGAGCGCGAGCGCCGCGCAGGCCCGCACGTCGGGATCCTCCTTGCGCGAGAACAGCCCGCCCTTGGGATTCAGCAGCTCATCGAGATAGGGCACGCCGCCGTCGCCGCACAGCGTGCCGTACAGCTCGAACACCGCCACGCGTTCCGTGCGGTCGAGGTCCTTCAGGTCGCGCGACTTGAGCATCGTCGTCACGCGCGCGAGCGCCGGGCGATACGCTTTCGCCGCCAACGCGCGCACGGCACCGAGGCGCACGTCGCGGTCGGTGTCGTCGAGCGCGCGTTCGAGCCCCTGGAGCGCGCCGGCCGTGCCGATCTCGACGAGGGCGGCCACCGCGGCCGCGCGCAGCTCGCGGTCGCCGTCGATGAGCACCTTCGCGAGCGACGGCACCGCAGCCGCCGACTTGAGCGCCGCCGACCGCTTGACGGCCTCGTGCGCGACGATCGGCTCGTCGGAGCCGATCAACTTCACGAGGTCCGCGGTGTTCGATTGCGCCAGCCGATCCGCCGCGCCCTCGAGCAAGGGACGCAGTTGCGCGTTGCGCAGACGGCCCAGCCAGAGGAAGACGGTGCCGAGCGCGGCGGGACGCAGCTGCGCGAACAGCCCTTCGAGATCCTCGCGAGCAGGGAGCATCGTCGCCTCATCCATCGCCTCGATGAGCTGCGACAGCGCGTGCGGCTCACTCAGACGGTCGGGCAGCTGCGCGAACTTCTGGCGCAGTTCGTTGGGCACGTCGCGCGCCCGCTCGAGCACCACGGCGATCTCGCCGAGCAGGTACGCGACGTTCGCGAACTGCCGCCCCGCGAGCAGATGCAGCGTGAGTGCCTCGATGTTCTGCGCCACTTCCTTGCGGACGAGGATGTCACCCTGCAACTCGAAGATGTCGAACAGCGCGTCGAGCACGATGCGGCGCAGGTCGCTGGCGTACTCGTGCTGCGCTTCGCGGCGCAGGTACTCGATCTCCCCTGCGTCGAGGAAGTACAGCGTCGAGTCGAAATCCTCCATCCGCACGATGCCGGAGGTCTGCGGGGACTGCTTGAGCGCCCCGTCCCCGCCGCCGCCGGCGGCGGCGTTCGCGTCCGCGGCGGCTTCGGCACGGGCCTCATCGATGGCGTTCACCGCGGAGTCGCGCAGGTCCCCGGGCGTGACGGGCCACCGGCCCGCCGTTGCCTCGGAATCGAGCGGCAGCCCGGAGTCGTTCGAGACGTCCACGTACCGATACGTGAGGTGCGTGAACTCCTGCTCCCAGAGCATCGTGAGCAGGTCGTCCTCGTGGTCGAGCGACTTGCGCACCCGCGGGATGATGTCAAGGAGCCACTCGAGCTCCTCGCCCTCGAACCCCGGGGTGAGCGTCAACTCACGCACGCCATCCTTGAAGAACGTCCACGGCAGCGAGTCGGACGCCTTCTCCGGCTCCTCGCGCACGACGCATCCCGACCACGTCAACTGCGATTCCGTGACCTGGATCGTCAGCGAGGGCGTCTGTTCCCAGACCGGCTTGAAGGAACTCCGAAGATTCTCGAGGGCCTTCAGGTAGGTCGGGTTGTTGTGCATGTACAACTGATGCGCACGCACCGTCCGATCCAGCTGACGGAGCATTTCCTCGACCAGGGTGGGATCGAATGGCGGCTCGGGCCGGTCCGTATCGTTTTCGGACACTGTCGCGCGCGGGGAATTCACCTTGGCAAGATACCCATTTCCGCGACCTGCGCCACATCCTTATCCCCGCGGCCGCTCACGCACAGCAGCACGGGCTGATCAGCCTTCCAGCGGCCGGCGTTCCGAAGGATCCACGACGCGGCGTGCGCGGTCTCCAGCGCCGGGATGATGCCTTCCAGTCGGCTGAACCGGCCGAACGCCTCGAGCGCCTCGTCGTCGGTGATCGAGACGTACCAAGCGCGCCCCGTGTCCTTCAGGTAGGCGTGCTCGGGCCCCACGCCGGGGTAGTCGAGCCCCGCCGACACCGAGTGCGCGGGGTGCACCTGCCCGTCGCTGTCCTGCAGCAAATAGCTCATGGCGCCGTGCAGCACGCCCGGACGCCCCTTCGACAGCGACGCTGAGTGCTCGGCGGTCTCGAGCCCGTGGCCTGCGGCCTCGACGCCGACCAGCTCCACGTCGGTATCCGGGACGAACGCGTGAAAGATCCCCATCGCGTTCGACCCGCCACCGACACACGCCACCACGGAGTGCGGCAGCCGCCCGGCGCGCTCGAGCATCTGCGCGCGGGCTTCGCGGCCGATCACCGCCTGAAAATCGCGCACCATGCGCGGATACGGCGCGGGACCGACCACGGAGCCGATGATGTAATGACTATGGTCGCACGTCGTCACCCAGTCGCGGATGGCTTCGCTCGTGGCATCCTTGAGCGTGCGCGTTCCGCTCAGCACCGGGATGACCTCGGCGCCGAGCAGTTTCATGCGGAAGACGTTGAGCTGCTGCCGGCGCATGTCCTCCTCGCCCATATACACCACGCACGAGAGACCGAGGCGCGCGCACACCGTGGCGGTGGCGACCCCGTGCTGCCCGGCGCCGGTCTCAGCGATGATGCGCGCCTTGCCCATGCGCTTGGCGAGCAGCGCCTGCGCCAGCGCGTTGTTGATCTTGTGCGCGCCGGTGTGGTTGAGGTCCACACGTTTGAGCCACACCGGAGCCCCGATCACCTCCGACATCCGCGGCGCTTCGGTGAGCGGCGACGGCCGTCCCACATAATGGCGCAGCATCGAATCCAGCTCGGCGCCGAACGCCGGGTCGGCCTGCGCCGCGGCGTAGGCGAGTTCCAACTCGTCCAGTGCCGGGATCAGGGTCTCCGGCACGTACCGGCCGCCGAAGGCGCCAAAGCGTCCGCTCTCGATCACATCCGTGGTCACGCGCGACTCCCGCGCACCGCCTCGACGAAGGCGCGCATCTTCAAGTGATCCTTCACGCCCGGCGCCTGCTCGACACCGGACGACACGTCCACCACGTCGGGATGCATCGCGCGGATCGCCTGCGCGACGTTCGCCGGCCGCAGTCCGCCGGCGAGGATCACCGGCGTCGTTCCCCGGACCTCGTCCACCGACCGCGCGAGCGCTTCCCACTCCAACGTTACTCCCGTGCCCCCGAGTTGCCCGGCAACATGCGCGTCGAGCAATACCGCATCGGCTTCGCGGAACAGCTCCTCGGCCCACTCCGGCAGCAGCGAACCTTCGGCCCGTGCCACCGCCCACACCTTGCCGCCGAAGCGGGCGCGCACGCTGCGCACGTCGGCCGCGCGCGGATCCCCGTGCAGTTGCACGATGGACAGGGCGGCGATAGCCGCCACGTCCCGCACGACATCCAGCGCGTCCGCGCCGAACACCCCCACCCGTTCAATCCCCGGCTCCACGCCGGCGAACACCTCGCGCGCCCGTTCCGGCAGCAACGCGCGGGGCCCGCCGGCGAAGATCGCCCCGACGAACGAAGCGCCGAGCGCGACCGCCTGTTCCGCATCCGCGGCGCGGGTGAGTCCGCAGAACTTGATGCTAACCACGGGAGTGCCTTCGCACGCCGCCCAGCGCGCGCAGCGCGGTGACGGCGTCACCGGCCGCCGACAGCGAGGATCCGACGAGCACCGCGTCCGCGCCGAGTGCGGCGGCCCGCTCGACGCCCGCACGGTCCGTCACGCCGCTCTCGTAGACGGCGATCCGGTCCGTCGGGATGCGCGGCAGCAGCCGGGCGCTCACGGCGTCGTCGATGGCGAGCGTCTCGAGGTTCCGGTTGTTCACGCCGATCACCGCATCCGTCACGGCCAGCGCCCGGTCCAACTCGGCCTCATCGCGCACTTCGAGCAGCACGTCGAGCCCCAGCGCACGCGCTGACGCGGCGAGCGACGCGAACTCCGCGGGCGGCAACCCACGGGCGATGAGCAGCACCGCCGACGCGCCGCAAGCGCGGGCCTCGAGGAGCTGGATCTCGTCCACGATGAAATCCTTGCGCAACAAGGGAAGCGGCGTGCTCGCGCGCGCGGTCCGCAGATCGTCCAGGGATCCACCGAACCGGGAGGGCTCCGTGAGGATCGAGAGCGCCGCCGCGCCGCCGTCGGTGTACTCGCGGACCCGGAGCGACGCGTCCAGGCTCTCGTTGATCGCCCCTTTGCTCGGACTGCGGCGCTTCAGCTCCGCGATCACCTGCACGGTGTCGCGCCGCAGCGCCGCACGAAACGACACGATCGGCCCGGCATCGCGGATGGCGGCTTCGAGCACGCCCCGGGACGCCGCCGCCGCCGCGGCACGGGCCCGTGACCCGGCGGTCAGCTCCCCCAATGGTCCGGACGGCATCCGCCATTCGGCCACCCCTGATTGCGCTTCGGTCAATGTTCGGCTACCGTTACTTCGGGTGTTGTTCGGGCGTCTTGTGGCGCAGAGGACGCATCCGTCGCACGCCGCACACTCCAGCAAAGGCCGTCGCCATGCCGCTCACCAAGCGCCAGCGCCAGATCCTCGATTACCTCTCCAGCTACGCCGGCGAGCACGGATACGCGCCGAGCTTCGAGGAGATCGCCGCACAGTTCAACTATAACTCGCTGGCGACGGTTCACGAACACCTCAGCAACCTCGAGCGAAAGGGGTACATCAAGCGGAGCTACAATGAAAGCCGCGCGATCGAGATCCTGCCGTCCGACGTGCTTCCCCGCGCCGTCGAGCTCCCGTTGCTCGGCTCCGTCGCGGCGGGCATGCCGATCGAGGCGGTGTCGGACGAGACCGTGAGCGTGCCAGAGGACTTCGTGCGGCGTGCCGGCAATCACTACGTGTTGCGCGTCCGCGGCGATTCCATGGTCGACGACCACATCACCGACGGTGACCTGGTGGTCGTGCACGACCGGCAAACGGCCGACAACGGACAGATGGTCATCGCGATGCTCGACGACAACTCCGCCACGGTGAAGCGGTACTACCGCGAGCGCGACGGGCGCATCCGTCTTCAGCCGGCGAACGACGCGATGGCGCCGATCTACCTGCAGGAACATCAGATGCATGTGCGCGGGATCGTCGTCGGCGTGATGCGGCGTTTCTAGGCGACGCTCCGACGGTCGTGCGTGCGGCGCCTCAGCGATGGGGCGCCGCTTTTCGCAGGCGATCGAGCGCGTCGCGCCCCGCCCCGCCCCGCAGCGCTTCGCGGGCCACCGACAACGCGCTCTGGTAATGCCCCGCCAATCCCGCCACGTAGATGGCGCCGGCGGCATTGGCGAGCACCGCGGCCTGCGCCGCCGCCGTGCCCCCACCCGACAGGACTTCCTCGATCAGCGTGGCATTCTCCGCCGGCGAACCGCCGGCTAGGTCGGCGGCATCGATACTACCGACGCCCAGATCGGCCGG
>CAIRBD010000782.1 GCA_903876745.1 uncultured Gemmatimonadota bacterium | reverse complement strand
GCTCTCGCTGCCCGGCCACTACGAAAACACGCCCGAATGACATTGCGGGCGAGTCTGGAAGCCTATCGGCGGAGAGGGGGAAAGTCAAGACAGGCAATGGTTTTGACTCTCCCGTGGCACACCCCTACCTTTCCTTTCGACTGCCCGCGAGGGCCTCACCTTTGTCGCCGAGCACGCCGCCTCTTGGACAAGTTCCAACAGTTCCTCCTCGTCGCCCCGGTGCTGCTCTTCTCGATGGTCGCCCACGAGTACGCGCACGGCTATGCCGCGCTCAAGAATGGCGACAACACCGCGCTGATGCTCGGACGGCTCACGTGGAACCCGGTGAAGCACATCGATCCCGTGCTCACCATCATCATGCCGCTGATCACGTTCTTCACCATGGGATTCGCTTTCGGCGGGGCCAAGCCGGTGCCCGTGAATCCGCGGCTCTATCGCAACTATCGCCGGGCTGACATCATCGTGTCGCTGGCCGGCATCGCGACGAACTGTGTGCTCGCCGGGGTGCTCACGTTGCTCGTCGTCGCGCTGGGACTCGCCGGCCGCGCCCTGCCGGCGGTGGCCACCAGCGCCGCGCTGCTCCAGTTGATGTTCCTCTACGGCATCATGATCAACCTCGTGCTCGCGGCGTTCAACCTGATGCCGATCCCCCCGCTCGACGGGTCGCACGTGATGAAGCACCTGCTGCCGCCCAAATGGGCCTGGAACTACGCCCAACTCGGCAAGTACGGCTTTCTGATCCTCATCGCGATGCTCTCGTTCGGCGGCCCGGTGCTCAACTTCTGGATGCGTCCTGTGCAGATGCTCAACGAGGCGACCCTGCGCGCCCTGATGCCCTACGTGCTTCCCAGCCCCTGGACGTCGTGACCTCCCCCACCGCTTCCGGCCCCGACGCGGGCTTCATGATCGAGCTGGCCGCCTTCAACGGCCCGCTCGACCTGCTCCTCTCGCTCATCCGCGACGAGAAGCTCGACATCTACGACATCCCCATCGCGCGCATCTGCGAGCAGTTCCTCGCCCGCATGCACGCGCTCGCGCTCAACGAGGCCGCCGAGTATCTCGAGATGGCGGCGCGGCTGCTGCGCATCAAGGCGCATCTGCTGCTGCCGCGCCGCGACGGCGACGAGACGTGGGAGGATCCGCGCGCCGAACTCGTGCGCCGGCTGCTCGAGTATCAACAGATGCGCGAGGTCGTCGACATCCTCGAGCGGCTCGGCGAGGACCGGCGCAATCGGTTCGCGCGGTCGTATCTGCAGGAACTCGCCCCGCCGCCGCAGGCGCCGCTAGCGCTCTCGCTCGCCGAACTGTTGACGGCAGTGGACCGCGTGCTGCGCGCGGCCCGCAAGCCGTCGCTGCACGAGGTGATCCCGCGCCCGCTCGACGTGGACGGGGCGATCATCACCGTGCGGGCCGTGATGGCGTTGCGCGCCGTCTTCCGGTGGCGCGACGTCGTGCGCGACGACGCGGAACCGTGGGAGGTGCTCTCCGGCCTCCATGCGCTGCTCGAACTCGCCAAGGCCAGCGAGCTCACGCTCGCTCAACTGAAACCGTTTGCTGACGTGGAGATCCGACGTGAACTCGCTGGCGAAGCTGCTTGAGGCCGCGCTGTTCGCGAGCCCTCGTCCCATCCCCACAGACGAACTCGCGACGCTCGATACCGAGGCCACTCCGGCCGCGATGCAGGCCGCGCTGGAGGAACTGCGCGAGCACTACGACGTGGATGGTCACGGCGTGGAGCTGCGCATGCAGGGGAGCGGCTGGCAGATCCTGACGCGCCCCGAATACACCGAAGCCATCGAACGGGCGCAGATGGCGGTGCGCCCGCAGCGGCTCTCGGGCGCGGCGCTCGAGACGCTCGCGATCATCGCGTACCGGCAGCCGATCGGCCGCGCCGACATCGCCGAGATCCGCGGCGTGGACGTGGGCGCCATCCTCAAGTCGCTGCTCGAGCGCGGACTCATCGAGGTCACGGGACGCGGCGAGGGGCTCGGCCGCCCGCTGCTCTACGGCACGTCGCCGCTGTTCCTCGAGCAGTTCGCGCTGCGGCATCTCGAGGAGTTGCCACGCGTGGACGAGTTGGCCATCGCCCTGCGTCGGGAACCGCAGCCGCAGGCGCCATGACCGACCACACGATGCGCATCCAGCGCGCGCTGGCCCGGGCGGGCGTGGCGTCGCGCCGCAAGGCGGAGGATCTCATCACGGCCGGGCGCGTGACGGTGAACGGCGCCGTCGCACGCACGGGGCAGATCGTCGAGCCCGCGAAGGATGCCATCGCCGTCGACGGCACCGTCATCTCCGCGCCGCCGCCGGTGGCCTGGTGGGTGGTCAACAAACCGTCCGGCGTGCTCACCACCGCGAAGGACCCGGGCGGACGGCGCACCGTGTTCGATCTCGTCCCCGAGACGCCCGGGCTCACGTACGTCGGCCGGCTCGACTACATGACCGAAGGCGTGCTGCTGATGACCACCGACGGCGATGCCGCGCACACGCTCACGCATCCGAGCACCGGCGTGGAGCGCACGTACATCGCGACGGTGCGCGGCAACGCGCCGGCCGCGGTGACGCAGGCGCGCCGCGGCGTGGAGCTCGACGACGGTCTCGTGCGGCCGGAGATG
>CAIRBD010000781.1 GCA_903876745.1 uncultured Gemmatimonadota bacterium | reverse complement strand
CCATACGTCAGGTTCGCATCCGCCTGCCCCGTGGCCGAACCGCCATGGAACTGCGAGACGATGTACAGCACGAGCGCCCAGCGGATGCCATAGAAGGCGAACCGCTCCCAGAACTCCGACATGAACAGCATCCAGAGCGGTGACGGATGCCCGAGCATCTGACTGAACTCGGGCAGCGTGGTGGCATCCGTCGTCGGTGTCTTCACGGCACTGCTCATACGGGATCTCCAGGAGCGATGGGAGAGTGTGGTCGCGGAGCGTGGCGCGCGCCGTTCGCACGGCGAGCCCTTCAGTCCGCTACAAGTAACGGCCCAGCGCCGGCATCGTCAAACGGCCCGTCACGCGCGCTCCCGTCACGGAAGGCCGCACCGCAGGCCCCGCGCCGTCAGGACTGCCCCATCCGGCGCTTCAGCTCGGCGAGCTTCGCTTCGGCCGCCGCGTCCGCCTCGCTCCGCGCGCTCCGGCGCGCGAGCCCGTCGAGCTCGGCATGCAGCGCCGCATCGTCGGGCAGGCCGAGCTCTTCGTCGGTGGGACCCGACGGCGGCGCGCCGCTCCCCACCCCGGCGTTGGCCGACTTCAACGCCGCCGTCATCTCGGCCAGCTCACGCTCGGCGAGTGCCGCCTCGGCGTCCTGCACCTCCGCCTTCCGCTCGAGCACCGCGATGCGCTCCGCGTGTTGCCGCTCGTACTTCTCCGCGATCGCCGCCGTCTCGGCGTCGTTGATCCCCGCCGCGAGCGCCTTGCGCCGCACCACCGTCTCGAGCGAATCACGCTCCGCCTGCAGTTTCCGCTTGGTCTGCTCCGCGAGATCACGCAGATCGTCCACGCCGAGCTTGGCGCTCACGAGCGCGCGCTTCATGTCGTTGACGGCGGCGCGACGGTCCACCGGCGCCACGGTGCCGCGCCGGAGGTCGTTGATGGCCTGCTTGAGGGAGTCGAACATCGGGTGCCGAATCGAGGGTGAGCGTGTAGGATAGGAGATGCCGCCCATTGTCGCCATCAGCGCCACCGCCAACGCCAAGCGCGTGCGCCTCTCCCTGAACTACGTACGGAGCACGGAGGGCGCAGGTCTCACACCGCTCATCGTGCCTCCGCTCACCGACCCCGCGCAGGCGGCAACCGTACTCTCCGCGGCCCGCGGCCTGCTCCTCACGGGCGGCGAGGACGTCGATCCGCTCCGCTACGGCGCCACCCGCCACCCGGCCACGCAGGCAGCGAACGTTCGCCGCGACGAGACCGAACTCGCCCTCCTGTTCGCCGCCCGCGAACGTCGCATCCCCGTGCTCGCCATCTGCCGCGGCATCCAGCTGGTGAACGTCGCGTTCGGCGGCACGCTCGTGCAGGACCTGCCGAGCGAGCGCCCCTCGGCGATCGTGCACAACCAGCCCGACGAGCGCACGGACCGCAGCCACGGCGTGTCCGTCGTTGCGGACAGCATCCTCGCGCGCGCCACCGGAACCACCGCGCTCGACGTGAACTCGTACCACCATCAGGCGGTGGACCGCCTCGGCGAGGGGCTGCGCGTGACCGCCACGGCGTCGGACGGCGTCGTGGAAGCCGCCGAGGGAACGCACGCGGACTGGTGGCTGTTCTGCGTGCAATGGCATCCCGAGGACCTCACCACCGACGCGCTGCCGTGGGACAAGGGGATCTTCCGGGCGTGGGCCGAGCAGGTCCGTGCCGTCGGCGCGTGAGCGCGCACCTACTCCGAACGCATGCCGTCCGATAGCTTCAAATGTTGCCCACCTGAGGACACGTGCTGTACATCTGCATCCCTTCGTACAACGAAGCCCCGACGGTCGGAGTGCTCCTCTGGCGCATCCGCAAGGTGTTCCAGGAGTACTCGCGCGAGTATGAGGTGCTCGTCTATGACGACGCGAGCACTGACGCCACGCGCGAAGCCCTCGAGCCGTACGCGAAGGTGATGCCCCTCACGGTGCTCGGACGGCGCGAGCACGTGGGCTACGCGGGCGCCGTCGACGCACTGCTGCGGGCCACGAGCGAGCGCACGCGCTACCCGCGCCGCGACGCGATGGTGCTGATGCAGGCCGACTTCACCGACCAGCCCGAGCATCTCCCGGAGCTGGTGAAGCGCTTCGAAGGGGGCGCCGACGTCGTCATCGCCGACCGTGTGGTCGGCACGAACGCGCCCGAGCCGGTGCGCCAGCTCGCCCGCGCCACGCGCTGGCTCCGTGCCCTGCTTCCCATTCGCAAGTTCGTGACGGTGCCCGGCGTGCAGGATCCGTTCGGCGGCTTCCGCCTCATGCGGGTCACCGTCGTGCGCGACCTGCTCAAGGAGAGCGGCGACCGGCCGGTCAGCGACGCCCCCGTGTGGGCCGCGAACGCCGAGTTGCTGCGCGCCGCGATGCGCCACGCGCGCCGCGTCGAGACGCTCCCGCTCGAGGTGCGCTGGGACGTGCGCCCCCGCGAGAGCCGCGTCCGTCCCTGGCCCGACACCGTCGATCTCGTCAAGCGCGGCTGGGCGGCCCGCTCGCGCCGCACGCCGAGCGCGGCCGGCTGAACGGGTGGCGGTGACGCCCCTGCTTCTCGCCCGCGCCACGACGCTCGCGGCCGCGATCCTGTTCGCCGTGGCGCCTCCGCCCGCCGCCGCGCAGAAGAGCGTGACGGTGCCCTGGGTGAGCGGCGAGCACCTCGAGTACGCGCTCCGTTTCAACGGACTCTCCGTCGGCAGTGGGCGGATGGATGTGCTCGGCATCGACACGCTGCGCGGGCGCAGAGCGTGGAAACTCGAGTTCAACATCTCGGGCGGCATCACCTTCTACAAGGTGAATGACAGCTACGAGAGCTGGATCGATGCCGAGACGGGGTCGTCGCTCCGCTTCATCCAGCGCATCTCCGAGGGGAACTACAGGCCGGTGCGCACGTTCGAGATCTGGCCTGAACGCGGCGTCTACCAGCAGAACAACAAGCCCGAGGAGAAGACCGTCGCGCAGCCACTCGACGACGCGTCGTTCTTCTTCTTCCTGCGCACTATCCCGCTCGAAGTCGGCAAGACGTATTCCTTCGACCGGTACTTCCAGCCGAAGGCGAATCCCGTCGTCATCCGCGTGCTGCGCAAAGAACACATCCGCGTGCCGGCGGGCGAGTTCGACGCCATCGTCATCCAGCCGATCATCAAGACGAGCGGACTCTTCTCCGACAACGGGATGGCCGAGCTCTGGCTCTCCGACGATCCGCGCCGCATTCTGTTGCAGTTGCGGAGCAAGTTCTCGGTGGTGAACCTCAGCCTCACGCTCAAGCAGATGACGCTCCCGCCCCTCAACGTGGACCAGCCCAAGTGAGCGACGTGCGAGAGACCGACCTGAGCCGCGTGCGCACCGTGCCCATCGCCGCGCGCCCCAACAAAGTGCGGGCCGAAGAGTTCTGCGCACCCCCGGGCGACGACCGCTCGTTCGCCGCCTTCGTGCGGGCGCTCCCCGATGTGCTCGTCGCTCGCGACTTCCGCGCCGTCGTCGAGGCCATCGCCGCCGCCGCCCGCGCCCGGAAGGGCGTCATCGTCATGCTCGGCGGCCACATCGTGAAGACCGGCCTCGCCCCCGTGCTCATCGACCTGATGCGCCGCGGCGTCATCACGCACCTCGCCATGAACGGATCGGCGGCCATCCACGACTTCGAGATGGCGCGCTTCGGCGGCACGAGCGAGGACGTCGCCGCTGGGCTGCGCGACGGTTCGTTCGGCATGGCCGAAGAGACCGGGCGCGAGCTGAACGAGGCGTTCGTGCGCGGCAGCGCCGCGCAGCGCGGGATGGGCGAATCCGTGGCCGAGGCGCTCGCCGCCGCGCCCTCGCTCGCGCACCCGGAGCTCTCGGTCATCCGCGCCGCATCCGAACTCGGCATCCCCACCACGGTGCACGCCGCCCTCGGCGCGGAGATCATCCACCAGCACCCCGCGGCCAGCGGCGCCGCGATCGGCGACACGAGCCACCGCGACTTCCGCCGCCTCGCGGCAAGCATCGAGACGATCGATCAGGGCGGCGTCGTGCTCAACTGCGGGAGTGCGGTGATCATGCCCGAGGTGTTCCTCAAGGCGCTCACCATCGCCCGCAACGTGAACGCCGGCGCCCCGCGCCACTTCACGACGGTGGACCTCGACATGCAGCGGCACTACCGGCCACGCATGAACGTCGTGCAGCGGCCGACGCTCGAGAGCGGCAAGGGCTACGAGATCACGGGGCACCACGAGATCATGGTGCCGCTGCTGGCCTGGGCGGTGGTCGAGAAACTCGAGGAAGCCCGCTGACGCCGAAGGCATCGACCGTTAACGGTTTACGGTTAGCCGTTCACCGTTAACGGTGGTTGTAGTAACGAACGGGGCGCGATGCGTAAGCACCGCGCCCCGTTCGTCTGCTGTGTCCGTCTCCCCGATTCCGGGCGGGGAGCAGGCCACCACCTACATGCTGGCTGATGGTCCGGAAAACCTGTCCGTCAGCGATCGTGCGGTATCCGGACTTACAATCCGGATGATGAAGTAGGCAATGGCCCCGATGATGAGCACCTTGATCGCGAAACCAGCCAGGACGAAGAACACGGCCAAGAGTCCGGCGAACACACCAAAGAACACCTTCAGTGCGAAGAGGCCGACCAAAGCCATCAGTCCGATCATGAACAAAGTGCGCAGCATGGCAAAATCCTCGACGGGGTCTGCCGTCCCTACGGAAGTAAAGCCCGTGCTGTTTCAGCGCAACTCGGTGAACCAAGCAAGCCGGTCGCCCGGGCACCTCGGCAGGTGGATGGTTACCTGTCAGGTGGTTTTAGAGTAACCCTCTACTTTGATTATACAGGTTACTACCCTCTAGACCCCTGCGGCAGCGCCTCCTACATTCCGGAACCGGCCGGTCCCCGCGGCCCATCGCTTCCTCCCTTCCCGCGACTCTGGAATGGCCGAGCACTTCTATCAGATCATGGGCCGGCACCGCGCCGAGCCGCTCCCCGAGCGCAAGCCGAGCTGGCTCAAGGTCAAGGCGCCCGGCGGACGCGGCTATCTCGGCCTCAAGGACATGATGCGCGAGCTCGACCTGCACACGGTCTGCGAGGAGGCGCACTGCCCCAACGTCGGCGAGTGCTGGGAGCACGGCACCGCCAGCTTCATGATCCTCGGCGACGTCTGCACGCGGAACTGCGCGTACTGCGCCGTCGCCCACGGGCGGCCGCCTAAGTTCGACCCGGCCGAACCGTCGCGCGTCGCCGAAGCGGCCGAGAAGATGAAGCTGCGCCACCTCGTCATCACGAGCGTGGACCGCGACGACCTCCCCGACTTCGGAGCGTGGGCGTTCGCCGAGGTCATCCGCCTTGTGCACGAGCGGGTACCGGGGTGCTCCGTGGAGGTGCTGGTCCCCGACTTCCAGGGGAACGAGGACTCCATCCGCATGGTCCTCGAGGCGCGCCCGGAGATCTACAACCACAACACCGAGACGGTACCGCGCCTCTACAAGAAGGCGCGCCCGGGCGGCCGGTACGAGCGGGTGAAGCAGATCTTCCGCTTCGCCAAGCAGGTGGCCCCCGACGTTCCCACGAAGACCGGGATCATCGTCGGCATGGGCGAGACGAACGAGGAGATCCTCGAGACGATGCAGGACCTTCGCACGGTGGACGTCGACATCCTCACCATCGGGCAGTACCTGCGGCCGAGCAACGATCACATCGCGCTCGACCGGTACGTGACGCCCGACGAGTTCCGGATGTTCTACGACGCCGGCATGCGAATGGGCTTCAAGCACGTGGAGAGCGCGCCGCTCGTGCGGAGCAGCTACCACGCGTGGGAGCAGGTGCAGGCGGCGGGGGTCTGAGACCCGGCTGCCCGTTTCAACGTCGAGATCCACTGCAACAGCAGAACCGCGGAAACACGCGGAGGACTGCCGGAGTCACGCGGAGACTGCTTGAACGGGGTTTCCCATGGGAAGTCTCCCTGTTTTTCCACCTGTTTCCGCGTCACTCCGCGGTTCCGCTGTAGAACCCAGCCCAACCAGAACTTCAGAATGGCACCCAAGAAGAAGCAGGAACCCACCGGCAACGCAACGCTCCACACGGAGCTGCTGCACCACATGCTCCTCCAGCGCCGCTTCGAGGAGAAGGTCGCCGAGGCGTACGCGCTCGGGAAGATCGGCGGCTTCTGCCACCTGTACATCGGGCAGGAAGCGGTGAGCACCGGCATCCTCCCGCTGCTCCGCCCCGACGACTACGTCATCACGACCTATCGCGACCACGGCCAGGCCATCGTGCGCGGCATGTCGCCGCGGAGCGTGATGGCCGAGCTGTTCGGGCGCGTCGACGGGTGCAGCAAGGGGAAGGGCGGCTCGATGCACCTCTTCGACCGCGACGTGAACTTTCTTGGCGGGCACGGCATCGTCGGCGGGCACGTGCCCATCGCGACCGGTGTCGGCTTCGCCATCAAGTACCGGGGCGGCGACCAGGTGATGATCTGTTTCATGGGCGAGGCCGCCGTGAACAACGGCGCCTTCCATGAGTCGCTGAACATGGCCGGACTGTGGAAGCTCCCCGTGGTGTACGTGATCGAGAACAACCGATACGGCATGGGCACGGCGGAGAGCCGCTCGTCGTCGACGATGCAGATGTACAAGCGCGGCGACACGTACTCGATGGCGAACGCCGTCGTCGACGGCCAGGACGTGTTCGCCGTGCGTGAAGCCGCGGCCGCCGCGATCGCGCGGGCGCGCGCCACGCAGGAAGCCACCCTGCTCGAGATCCGCACGTATCGGTACGTCGGCCATTCCATGAGCGACGCCGTGAGCGGCACGTACCGCACGAAGGCCGAGCTCGAGGAGAACCTCAAGCGCGACCCGATCAACATGCTGAAGGCGACGATGACCGCCGCCGGCGAACTCGACGACGCCTCGCTGGCCGCGATGGAGCAGGAGATCGCGGCGGTGGTGCAGGATGCGTGGGACTTCGCGGATGCGAGTCCGGAGCCGCCGTTGGAGTCGCTATACGAAGATGTGCTGGTGGAGACGACCTCCGGCTGATCGCACCGGCAACAGCAACGGCGAGTACACGGTAGACGGTAGACGGTGGACCGTTCACGTGAGATGACTCGCAGGTTACGTGAACGGACTACCGTCTACCGTCTACTGTCTACTCGCTTTTCAAAGACCATCATGCCTGTCATTACGTATCGCGACGCGCTCAACCAGGCCCTCCGCGAAGAGATGCACAACGACGACCGCGTCTTCCTCATGGGCGAGGAGGTCGCGCAGTACAACGGCGCCTACAAGGTCTCGAAGGGACTCCTCGAGGAGTTCGGCGAGCAGCGCGTCGTCGACACGCCCATCACCGAACTCGGTTTCGCCGGCGTCGGCGTGGGCGCGGCGATGGTCGGGCTGCGCCCCATCATCGAGTTCATGACGTGGAACTT